>JACRDM010000098.1 GCA_016218565.1 Elusimicrobiota bacterium
GGTAACTTCAGCAAATCAACGATGACAAAGCACCTTGCGTCTTGCAAACAAGGAAAAGCTGTTTCCGAAACATCATTGGGTGATCACCAGTTCAAGAAGACAAAGACTTTTCATTTGGTAATTGAGGGACGAGATTTGCCAGAGTATTGGATGCATATCGAAACATCTGCTGATACAAAGCTGGCAGACTTGAATGGTTTTCTTAGAGCTACTTGGCTTGAGTGTTGTGGACATTTGAGCGCTTTTACAATTGAGAACAAAACATACATGTCTAATCCAGATGAAGAAATGGGTGATGAGAGTATGGAGGTAGTGTTAGATGATGTCCTACGCCCCAAAATGAAATTTTTACATAAATATGATTTTGGCACAACTACGGAACTGGTTCTTAGGGTTGTGGCAGAACGAGAAGGTAAAATCAAGAAGGAATCCATTCGGGTGTTGGCAAGGAATGATTCCCCTTTAATAACCTGTGATTCATGCGGAAAGACCGCTACACAAGTATGCAGTCAGTGCATTTACGAAGGTAAAGGACGGCTTTGCGGTGCGTGCGCTGGCACGCATGAATGTGGTGAGGAAATGTTATTGCCAGTAGTTAATTCACCGCGGATTGGAATGTGTGGATACAGTGGATAATCTCAACCTACGCAGTTGAGAGTAGCGGTTAGCGCCGCGCAAAACAGCGACAGCGAAATGGAAAACTATTATCAAGCAACTGATAAAAAATGAAGATTTATGAAATTTCAAAAAAAGAGAAAGGCTTAAAACAGTGCCTTTGATCGCTGACTTGCATATCCACTCCCGGTATTCCCGGGCGACCAGCCCGGAAATGAATATTCCCAGCATAGCCAAATGGGCCGGGATCAAAGGCATCCAGATAATGGGTACCGGGGATTTTACCCATCCAGAGTGGTTAAACGAATTAAAAAGCAGTCTTAAGCCAGTAGGGTATGGCACCTTTGAATATGAAGGCGTTAAGTTTTTCCTGACCGCGGAAGTCTCTAATATTTTCTACCGACGGGGGGAAGGCTTTAAAGTTCATAATATCATCCTGGCCCCGGATTTTGAAACTGTTGAAAAAATAATCTGTCAAATCTCCGGTTACGGCAAGCTGGCTTCCGATGGCCGGCCGATCCTGGTATTAGATCCTGAAGAATTGGTCAAAATAGTACTTGAGGCTTCGGTTGACTCTATGGTAATTCCGGCGCATGTTTGGACGCCGCATTTTGGCGTTTTTGGTTCAGCTTCCGGCTTTGACAGCTTGCCGGAAGGCTTCGGGTCGCAAAGCAAAAATATCTTCGCCATTGAAACCGGATTATCCAGTAATCCGGCCATGAACTGGCGCCTTTCCGCCCTCGACAACATTAGTCTTATCTCCAACTCCGATGCCCACTCGCCGCGCAAATTGGGACGAGAAGCAAATGTTTTTGCTTTGCCTGATTCGACTAATTTGTATGCCGAGATCACGAAAGCTATCAAGACCAAGGACCGTTCCAAATTTCTTTACACTATTGAATTCTTCCCGGAAGAAGGGAAGTATCATTTTGACGGTCACCGTTTATGCGCCTACCGGGCTCATCCACAGGAGACTATCGCGCAAAAACTTATCTGTCCTGTATGTAAAAAGCCTGTGACCGTCGGAGTATTGCATCGAGTCGAGGAATTGGCTGACCGCAAACTGAAAACCCAGCCGTCCAAGGCCATACCGTTTAAAAGCCTGATCCCCCTGGCAGAAATAATTGCTGAAGTTCTGGGAGTAGGCCGAAGTACGCAAAAAGTAGAAAAAGAATATTTTAAGCTGATCACCCGTTTTGGTAATGAATTCACGATCCTTATGGACACCGAGATCGATGAGCTTAGTAAATATACGTCAGCGGGGATAGCGGCGGGAATTGACAAGATGAGAAAAGGAGATGTGGAAATAAATCCTGGTTACGACGGAGAATTCGGCATCATTAGCCTAGCGAGATAGGAGGTAGGAGGCTGTTTTTCTCTTACCGGCTTGTTGACGATTCCCAGCGCGGCTGGCCGGGATAATGGCTACTATGCTTTGGCGGCGCATAAATATTTCTTTAAGATCAACGCCGGTCTCTGACCAGGGCTGGAATTAGGGGCGCGCATCAATGCCGAACAATTTAATGACGACCTTACAAAGACTAAAAGAGTGGTCGCGCCCGGGAAATATAATTTTAGATCTACAGGAAAACGGCTGCTGGCGAGCCCGGCTGGGACTATCCAGGATCACCGGCAACACCCAGTTCATATTTGATAAGGAAAGTGAAAGTTATAGCCTCGGATATCGAATCATGGTTTCGCCAAAAATCCGGTTGGAAGTGGGGCTGCTCAACCTACAGCATTACCAGAATTTAGATTTTGACAATTTCACCTTTGGGTTAAATTTTCTCGAGATCTTTTTTATTCCTAAATTGGAGAAATGGCCATGGCCAAAGAATTAACAACAGTACATATCATGGTAAAAGGAACGGTACAAGGAGTGGGCTTCCGGTATTATACTCGTCGGCTAGCCAGTTCGCTTGGGCTGACCGGGTTTGTCAAAAACCTAACCACTGGCGAAGTAGAAATAGAAGCTGAAGGTGAAAAGCAAAATGCGCAGGAACTGATCCGTGATCTTCAGACCAAAGATATGGCTGAATATATTTCGGATCTAAAACTCGAATGGTCCGCCTACCAGAATAAGCACCAGGATTTTATTATTACTTTTTAATATTGTATTAATCTGTGTAATCTTTATTTTTAATCGGAGTAATCGGTTCTCAATTATTTTACTTGCCTAAAGACGATAAATAAGATAAGATAAACTAGTCCCTGGGGGCACTTGGTTGCTTTTAATCTGTGCCTGTCCCCGCGGTTTTGATCCCGATTTCTCGGGATCAGCAGGGGATAATCTTTCTTAATAATCTGTGTAATCAAGTATAGGATTGAAATTCCTATACTTTAAATTAGTTTCATCCTGGACAGGCAGGGGAGAAGATGCCAGTAGTAAACGACAACACCTTAAAGATCTATTTGAAGCAGGTACGTAAGCTTCCCTTGATCAGTAATGAAGAATTAATAAAATTGGCTAACCGTCTGAAAAAAGGGGATCAGGCCGCGCGCCGTCGGATGATCGAAGGTAACCTGCGCTTGGTGATTAGTATCGCTAAAAAGTATCGCGAGCAGGGACTCTCGTTCCTGGACTTGATCGAAGAAGGCAATATCGGACTGATGAGAGCCGTGGAAAAATTTAATTACCGCAAAGGGTATTTCTTCACCTATGCCAGCTACTGGATAAAGCAATCAATCGCCCGGGCTCTCTCGTGCCAGACAAAAACTATCCGCATCCCTGTCCATAAGATCGAAGAGATCCAGAAAATGATCAGGGTGAATAAACAGCTGACGGAAAAGTCAGGTAAAAACCCCACGCTGACAGAACTGGGCCGTCATCTGCAAATCCCGGCTGAAAAACTCCAGGACATTATTGCGACCCACGCGCTTTACCGGGATACCACCTCATTGGATACACCGCTAGACGAAGAATCCGATATTACTCTCGGAGACGTTATTAATGATACTACCAACCTGGACCCGGAAAAACAATATGATGAAAACATAAAAATTCCCCAGAGTATCGCGGCCTGCCTTAAGTACCTGGACGCCAAGGAAGTACGTATTATTAAGTTCCGGTACGGACTAGGCGGCGCAGAACCTATGACCCTTGACCAGATAGGTAAAAAATCAGGAGTATCCAGGGAGAGAATTCGCCAAATAGAAAAGAAAGCCTTAAGTAAATTACGCCGTTATATGACCAGGGATAAATATGGCTCTTTGGACTTTTGAGTGGGTAATCGGTAATCAAAATTTTAATCTGTGGAATCAAGGGGCGCTGAGTTTTTCAGCAGACCCTACCCAAATATATGCTTAAGAATTTCAAACCTAAGCATGATTACACGGATTCCCAAAAGATTACACAGATTACAAGCCTAGTCATTGATAAAAATCTGTGTAATAATGTAATAATCGGTGCCTGTTCCCGCGTGTTTGATCCCGCTAATTCGGGATCAGCAGGGGATAATCAGTTAGCGGAACGAAGTGGAGTCTAACTTGAAAATAAGGATGGTGATGAGCTATGATAAAATTGGACAAATTTATCCGGGATATACCTGATTTTCCTAAAAAGGGGATTATTTTTAAAGACATCACTCCCTTGCTCGGTGATCCACAGGCATTTAAAACAGTGATTAACCTGTTAGCTAAAAAATACCAGAGCAAAAAAATAGATAAGATATTATGCGTTGAATCACGCGGGTTTATTTTCGCCTCAGCTTTGGCTTATAAATTGGGTATAGGAATTGTCCCGGTCAGAAAACCTGGCAAGCTTCCTTATAAAACCACTAAAGAGACCTATTCCCTGGAATACGGCGCTGATACACTCGAAATGCATATAGATGCTTTTAATAAGAGCGCTAGGATCCTCATAATCGATGATCTGCTGGCTACTGGCGGCACAGTAAAAGCCTGCATTAACCTGGTCAAGAAACTAGGCGGCAAAGTTGCCGGTACCGGCTTTGTCATAGAACTGGAATTCCTGCAGGGAAGAGACAAATTGAAAAATTACGATGTATATTCGATCATTAAATTTTGAAAAATGAATCTCCCCGCAGCGGGGAATTTGACCCGAAAGCGATTAAGCGCGTTGATACGATGATAAAACGTATAATCTTATCAACGCCTGTGAGCTAATTGGGGACATAAACTGTCTCCTTTTTTTATGTTTAGAGTGAAAAAGATTGTACGTATTCATACAATAATTGTACTAATATATACAATAATGGTGTATAGTGGACATTAGATACTTTTTAGAAAATTTAATTATTGGCATTTTCCGGTTTTTTAACAGAAAACAGTATAAAGGTAGTTATTTCTGTACAAAAAAC
>JACRDM010000101.1 GCA_016218565.1 Elusimicrobiota bacterium
CCACTAAAGAAGTCAAAGCGCTGGTCAAAGCCGGTAAGCTAAGAGCTACCACTGATTTTAGCGTACTCAGAAAAATCGACACCATCAATATCTGCGTCCCGACGCCATTGCGCAAATCCAAAGACCCGGACATCTCCTATATATTGGCAGCCACCAAAGAAATAACCAAATACCTGCACAAAGGCCAATTGATCATACTGGAAAGCACCACCTATCCTGGCACCACCGAGGAAGTGATGCAGCCCATGTTAGAAGCAAAAGGCCTCAAAGCCGGCTGTGATTTCCACCTGGCTTTCTCACCCGAGCGCGTTGACCCGGGCAATCCCCAGTTCAATACCAAGAATATTACCAAAGTAGTAGGGGGCTATTCACCCAGATGCACCGAGCTGGCTGCTGCTCTTTACAGCCAGGCCATAGATAAGGTCCTACCAGTCAGCTCGACCCGAGTGGCAGAAACAGTCAAGCTCCTGGAAAATACCTTCCGCTCAGTCAATATCGGCCTGGTTAATGAAATGGCCATCATCTGCAACAAACTCGGTATCAATGTCTGGGAAGTGATCGATGCCGCAGCTACCAAGCCATTCGGTTTTATGCCATTCTACCCTGGTCCTGGAATTGGGGGGCATTGTCTTGCTGCTGATGAATATATCTTTGTGAAAAACGACACAGGCGTACAAACCCTTAAGATCGGAGATTATGTAAATAATTTAAGCAATTCTGATTCCACTTTAAAGCATCAACTCAGGGATATCACATTAGTTAAGCCTCAAAATGCGCAAACCCTTTCTTTTGATATGGAAAACAAGACTTTCTCTTATAAAGACATAAATATTATGTCTAAAAGGGCATATAACGGGGAAATGAAAAGGATCAGCACAACTGATGGCCGTAAGATCACGGTTACAGATAAACATCCTATGCTAGTTCATGATGCTGACGGAATTATACAGATCAGATTAGCGCAAGATATTCAGCAAGGAGATAGACTGCCGATTAGTTTAGCTCTGCCAACTGAAAAAAAGACTGCCCCAGTGGAAATTGATCTATTAGAGTATTTAAAAACACATCTCCCACAGGATAAAACAACCAGGGTTAAGTTTACCACTATCAAGATTAAAGATTTTAAACAGAAATTGTATCCCTATTTAAGAAAATATGCCAAAAACTATAATTATAAAGACTATTTTCTAGTAAATTCCTTGCCCTTGGCTCTGTTTTATGAAATAGAACAGGCAGATATTATGCCTATTAACAGGAAAGAACTATTACTTTGCAATGGGAGAGGCCCATCATATAGCCAAATTAAGGCAGTTATTGCCATAGACGAAAAGTTCTCCCGTTTATTAGGATATTTCTTGAGTGAGGGTTGTATTACTGTGGAAAAAAAGGCTATCCGCAGTAGATTTACGTTTAATCGCGATGAACAAGACCTTATTCAAGAGGTAGAGACTACTTTAGATCGTCTGGCTATTAAATATTCAATTTATAAGTCGAAAATTGATTATGCCGATTGCCTAAAAGTTTCTTCGAAGCTTTTTGGGATGTTGCTTAAAGATATTCTAAAATGTGGCACCAATTGTTACAATATGCAAATTCCGTCTCTATTCTTTGAATATACGGAATCTTGTCGGTCGGCTTTGTTGTCAGGTTTATTACGTGGCGATGCTGGAGTGAATCACCGGAAAGGGGAGATGGCTTACACTAAAAATAATAAGGAATACACCAGCAAATACAATACTGCTAATATAGAGTATTTTACTAGTAGTCCAACCTTATATCAACAAGCTGTTATGTTGTCTCAATCCCTTGGGTTTATTCCCTCTTTTAAAACTAATATGCCAACTATAAGGTTTTTCGGCCATCAACAGTTAAAAAGTATGTCACCTTTGTTTAATGAATCGAAAAAAGCAAAATTAGATAATTATTTTGAAAATAATGTGAAAATTCTATCCAGTAAAAAGTTCAAAAAACACGATTCCTTTGCTACCGTAGAAGTAAAGGCTGTTGAAACTATGCCTGGGCAAGAAGTTTATTCAATGGAAGTGGCTGATACCAATACTTTTGTATCATCTTATGGCATTGTTACCCATAACTGTATTCCGTTGGACCCGCATTATTTATCCTGGCGCGTGCGGTTGGAAGGGTATGAGGCCAAGTTCATTGAGTTGGCCGGCCAAATCAACCGGTCCATGCCTGAATATGTCATCAACAAGCTCAACGATTCACTGAACGACAAGGGTAAATCTGTTAAAAATGCCAAGATACTTGTCCTGGGCGTAGCCTATAAAAACGATATCAATGATGTCCGTGAGTCGCCGGCTATTGATTTCATCAACCAACTGCGGAAAAAAGGCGCCAAAGTCAGCTATCATGATCCGTTTATCGCCGACCTGGGACATGAAGGCATTAACCTGAAGTCTGTGCCCCTGACCGAAAGCATAGTAAAGGCCGCGGATGCAGTCGTCATTATCACCGAGCACAAAGTTTTCAACTACAAATGGCTGGTTTCCAAGTCCCGGCTGGTCATCGATACCCGTAATGCCACTAAATCACTTGGCAAACGGAATAATGTAGTGAAATTATAGAAGTTGCCAGTCATTTCAAATACAGTAAGAACGAAAGGCAGTCAAAACGAAGAACAGCAAGAGTGAGCAGCAGTAAAAAATAAAAACAGTTAACTCAAACGCGGCCAACTGTTTTTCACAAACCGCTTGACAAAACCGGTTTTTTTCTGCTATATACTTGCTATATCTTTTAACTCGCAATTCGTCCACTGGCACTGGCTTTCGTTTTGACAGGCAACTGTCTTTCGTAATTAAGTATAGCTACACTTGTGTAGCTTTTTATTTTCAAAATAGTTGGTATAACCTGGTGTAACTAAATCATATAATTCCGTATAATTAATAAGTTAGCCAGTCACTGCGAAAACCAGTCAAAACGAAGAGCAGTAAGGACGAAATAGAGTCAAATCGAAAGACAGTAAGTGCGAAAAACAGTTGCGAGTAAGAGCGAAGACTTGTATTGACTGGCAACTTGAGCGCTATCTTTTAAAGGAGGTTACTTTAGTATGAACAATCATTTGACTGTCTGTCAAGTATGCCAAAGACTCCATTGCCATCCCAATACTCTCAAAAGATGGGAAAAGCGGTTGAGCCTGAAGGTCAAACGGGACTACCGTAACTATCGCCTTTACACCGAAGACGACATCAAGAGAATCGAATCTTACATTGCCCAGGAAAGATAATTTTCCTAAAAGGACCTCCCATGAAAAAAAGGAAAAACCAGTTTAAATTAGTTTTATTAGTTATGTGTTTTACTATCAACTATCAACTATCAACTATTAACTGTTTCGCCGAGAACTTCGGCGAAACGCACCTTTCCGCCCGCACCGCTGGCCTGGGCAATGCTTTTACCGGCCTGGCTGATGATACCGGAGCTCTTTGGTTCAATCCAGCCGGCACTACCCAACTGACCCAAATTCATGGCCTCTATACCAACCTGACACCGTATATTACCCGGGAAAATGTACCCTATTATATGTCCCAGTCCTTTAGCCTGGCTTTTCCTCTCACCAAGAACAAGGCCTGGGGATTTGCTTGGAACAATTATCGGGTAAAGCATACTTATCAGGAAAATACTCTGCTGATGAATTATTCCCAGAAAATTAATCCTTTTATCCCTTGGGAAATCAATGATTTGTCTCTTGGCTTGAACCTCAAAGGCTTCTTTTATAGTCCAAACCAGGCCGGGGAGGATATTTTTGATTCTCTTTCCGGCGGCGATAACACTAGGAGCGCCTTTGGTCTGGATGCCGGTATCCACTACAAGATCAGCCAGGCTTTTAATTTTGGCTTAACTACCCTTGATGTAAACGAACCAGCTGTCCCTAGCACTGATAGTTATCACCGTCTGCCCATACAAACCAGGGTAGGTTTTTCCTATAAACTGCCCAGTCCCAAAATCCTCGATCTCATCGGCCTGGATCAGATCACTACTAATCTGGACGGTATCCTCAGCAAAGGCAAATGGCAGTCAAATATCGGCACTGAAATATCCTTGTTCAAGAACCTCTTTGCCCTGCGCGGGGGAGTCAATTCTACCGAAGCGTCTGCCGGGCTGGGTCTAGGCAGCATGCAAACTAAGAATTTCGCCTTTAATCTTGATTACTCGTTCATCTATGGATACGGCAAAGACTGGCGTGACCGCCAGCATGTCATATCAGTCAAAATCAACCTCCTGCAATCCAAGGAAACAGCAGCTGCTGAAGCTCCGGAAGAGGAAATCTCTCCCTATCGCTTGGGACCGGATGATGTCCTGCAGATCATCACCCGCAACCATGACGAGTTTAGCGGCAAGTTCACCGTTGACCCTTATGGCAAGATATGAATACCTATGATCGGTGAAATCAAAGCCGAAGACCTGACCCGGGAAGAGTTCATTGAACTATTGAAGGAAGAAATCGAAAAATATGTCCAAGATCCCAATATCATGGTCTCTATTATGCAATACCGCAGCAAAGTAGTATATATCCTGGGTGAAGTGCGCTCTCCCGGCAAATATCCAGTGGAAGGCGATTCTATCGCTCTGCGCGATGCCATTGCCGCTGCCGGGTTCCCGACGGGTTTGGCTGCCACCTGGAGAGTGTATGTCATCAAACCCAGGGCCGTCCGCCCCAGCTTCAAAATTGTTAATTTGTACAAAATACTATATCGCGGCAAGATGAAGAATAACGTCACGCTCATTCCGGGAGACGTTGTCTATGTGCCATCCACCATACTGGGCAAGCTGTCAAACAGCCTGAGTTATTTGCTTGACCCGTTCTTTAAGACCCGGAGCCTGGCGACGCCGTTATCCACTCCGAAACCTTTGATAGGCGAGAATTAGACGACGATAACTAAGTAGCAGTAAGAGCGAGGGGCAGTAAGGACAAAAAGCAGTAAAAAATACAAACAGTTAATTAAAAGTATAGGCAATTAATCCTCGTATTGACGGTAGTTGTTTTGACTGCTTTTCGCAGTTACTGGCAACTGTATTTCGTACTGACTGGCAAACTTTACTAAAAAGGAGTAGAAACAAAAAATGGACCAAATCCAATTCACCATCCGCGACTACTTGATGATCTTCTTTCGCCGGAAGAGGATATTCATTACTGCTTTATTCTTATGCCTGATAGGCGGGATCATCTATGCTATATCTGCCCCCAAAGAATATAATTCTGCTGCCATTATCTATATCCAGAAGGCCGAAATACTTAATCCCTTGATGGACAAAATGGCTGTTACCAGCCAGTACAATGAGACTATCAAGACTATGAAAGAACGCATCCTAAGCTGGCCGCGGTTAGTCAATATGGCGGATAAAGTAAGAATGACCGGGAATATCAAAACACCGCTTGATTTTGAAAGGTACATTATTGACCTCAAGAGAAGGATCAATATTGAAATGTTCAGCCAGGACCTGGTGCGCATCTCTTTTGAGG
>JACRDM010000099.1 GCA_016218565.1 Elusimicrobiota bacterium
GTCCATCTTAATTACTTGCGGGAATTGGCGCCGGATATTGATATCTTTGGCGTTAATGCCTATAAAGGGTCGGACGGTTTTGGGGAATTGTGGCAGCAAGTCTATCGGATTTATGATAAACCGGTTTTGCTTACTGAATATGGTTGCGACTGTTATCATCCGGGACAGGGTGTGAACGAAGGAGAACAGGCTATCTACCATGAAGCTTGCTGGAAAGATATTCTCTATAACCGGGCCGGTCGCGGGGGTTATGGAAATGCCCTAGGCGGGATAGTCTTTGAGTGGCTGGATGAATGGTGGAAATCTAACCGGGAGACATCGCCTTTCGAGCATGATACGACCCATAATGCCATGTTCATCTTACCGGACGGGTCTAGTAGCGAGGAGTGGTTTGGCCTGTGCGGCCAGGGCGACGGCAAGCATTCGCCATTTCTGCGGGAACTGCGCCGGGTCTATTACCTGTATAAAACCATGTGGACAGAATGGCCGTTGTGGGAGCAAAAAAAATAGGAGCTTACCAGGTACAGTTGACGGCGCCAAACTGCGGTCTTTAGGACGCGGCCAAAAGCGTCGCTCAGTATCAATCCTAAGCCTCCCCTGGTCTTTCATCGACAGGCTCAGGATGGTGAGCGAAGTCGAACCATTAGCCCGGGGAAATCGAAGAGTTGATTAGGAGATAACTGGATCAGAACTTACGGCCAGGGAATTGATGGTATCGACTAGTTTTTTAAGATGGTAGATGTTATAGTTGATGATTTCTACGCCGATATGGTAGCCTTCAGGAGTGCTGCTGATATATTTTATTTCACCCATGATGCTGTAAAACTTTTTCCCATCTTTAAAATCAAAATTCATATTGATGATTTTGCCTTTGGTATAATGGGTAGAGGTTAAAATACCAACTCCCTGGAGATTGAGATCCATGATAGTTCCGGTGAATTTTACTTCCGCCTGGAAGTTATCATTAAAGGTTACGGGTAGTTTGGCTTTATAGCGGGGCAGCTTGCGTTTTTCAGTCACGATTAAAATCCTTTCATTAAGAGTAGTTATATTTTTTACCCTATTTGACCGCTGAGTGTCAAGGGATTTTTACAAGTATGGCAGGTCCCACACCATCTAAGGGAGAATCTAAAGAATGGAAACCAAGCCCACTTTTACTAAAATTAGACAGTATTTTATCTCCGGGTTAGCGATCATGCTCCCGGTATTTGTGACCCTGTGGGTGCTGAAGATACTTTTCCGGGTTTCAGATGGTTTTTTGGGTGATATTATCAATAATTATCTGTATGAGGACTATGGCTACCGGATCCCGGGATTAGGCCTCTTGATCATGGTCTCGCTGATCCTGCTGGCTGGTTATCTGACCAATAAAGTATTTGCCCGCCGTTTTTTCCCGGTGCTAGAGCGGTGGATGATGAAATTTCCCTTAGTGCGCAATATCTATCCCTCAGCCAAACAATTAAGCAAATTTTTCTTCTCTGAAACTAGTAAGGCTAAGTTCAGCCGCGCGGTACTGGTTCCTTGGCCGCATCAGGATTGCTATACGCTGGGGTTTATCATGAATAAAGAGATCACCAGCGACCGTTTCACCGCGGGCGGGAAGTATTATACTGTTTTTGTCCCCACTGTTCCTAATCCGCTGACAGGATTTATCAGCTTATACCAGGAAAAAGACGCTATTTTACTGGATCTGCAGGTAGACGAAGCTCTTAAGATAATTATCTCCGGCGGAGTAATTTCCCCCAAGATATTCAAAACCCGCTCGCCGCCAAACCCACCGCTTAAATAAGACTTGATAAAGATTTGTAATAGGCCCTGAAAGGGCGAGGTAATTAAGAATTTGGAATTTAATGGAGGATAGTATGGGAAATGAAGTACTGCTAAGTGACGTGAATTTTGAAAAAGAGGTTTTGCAATCGGATAAACCGGTATTAGTAGATTTTTGGGCAGCCTGGTGCGGGCCCTGCATGATGCTAGGACCGACGGTCGAAGAAATTGCCAATGATTTTGCCGGCCAAGTCAAGGTCTGCAAATTAAACACTGATGAGAACGAAGCCACGTCTGTCAAATACCAGATCAGCGCCATTCCATCGTTGTTATTCTTTAAAGGCGGACAAGTGGTAGACAAAAGCATTGGGGTCGTCAATAAAAAGGCTATTGCCGAAAAATTAAACAAACTGCTTTAAAAGGGATACTATGACCAAGGATTTAGAACAGGAAAAAGAGAAAGTCAGGCAGTTTGCCAGGCATTATTGTGAGTTGACCGGATACACGTTAAATCCAGATGAGAAGATAGCAAAGACGATCATTGAGGGTTTAGCCAAAAATCGGCTTACTAAAGGTTTCCAGTATTGCCCCTGCCGGCCATTGACTGGCAATCAGGAAGAAAATAAACTAAAAATATGTCCCTGTAAGTGGCATAAAGATGAAATTGCCGCTGACGGCCACTGTCATTGCCAGCTCTTTTTCCGGAAAAACGATTATAAAATACCTGCATCCACAGTCTAGCTTTGAGCTTTCTTATCAGCGAGCTTGGATTGGATCACTTTGATATTAGCGCCCACCAAAAAAGATTCTGCCAATTTTTTACCTATCCCTAACCCAGGGCTGTATTAGTTGCCCGATAACTGATACCGGTCAGAGCTCCAGAAGCATCCCGGGCAGCCATTGTGTCCATATGCAAGTAGATTAGGCCTGCGCCTACAACCAAATTATCTGACACTGGTTGCTGATAGTATAAGGTCTCGTCTTGAACATCGCCTAACCAAACGATGTGGGTCGCGCTGATATTTCTTTGCTCATTATTAGCTAAAGCCGCTGGATTGGTAAAAGCAGCATTAGCTGTAGAATCAATGGCGGCATAGGTTTCACCCATATCTACGATCCTGGCTTCGGGATTTATGCGCAAAAACTCTGCCTCAGTTATGCCAGGCCCGGCTTGTACTGAACCGGTGCTGCAGAGGCACCAGGTTAAGAGGATGGTCAGAAGTATTATTTTTTTCATGGAAACTCCCATTTCAAAATGATTATTTTGGTTTTTTGTGTTTTTTCCAGTGATTCTAAAATAACCAGGTAAACACCGCTGGCCACTGTTTCCCCGACTTCATTTTTACCATCCCAGGAGACGTTCGGTGAGGATATGGATTCAAACTTTTTAACCAGAGTGCCGGTTATCGTAAAAATCTTAATAGTAATATCATGTAAATTTGTTGGTATGAAGATATTCGCTTTTTGACCGCTGGCCGGATTGAAAACATTATTGCCGATAGTAAGGCTCATCTTCGACAGTTTGCTGCCGATTAATTTCTTTTCTCGACGAGACCTCTGCCGTGCGGTTTTTGCTTGGCACTACCTTTTGGTTTTGGCTGATTGCTTACCCGAACCGCAGTTCACGGCGTTCTAAGAACCGGCGGCAAGGCTACGCCGACCGCCTGAAACACTTTTCCGCAGCAACCTTCAGCCCGGCTGCGGACCGTGATGATTTTCCCGCCGTCTTGAATCGTCATCTCCTGCAAGGCTTTGAGATCCCGCTTAATCTCTTCCCACTCGAATCGCTCTCCA
>JACRDM010000100.1 GCA_016218565.1 Elusimicrobiota bacterium
CACAAAAGTATTAGTCATATAAACGATGAATGGATAAACAGAAACTAAAAGCGCCGACAGTAACCCGGTCAGTTCATTATACAGCCTTTTTCCTAAACCATACGTGGCCCCTAGCAGGATCAGCAGGTAGAGTAAATTGACCAGGCAGGCAGAAGAAAGTGAAAACCCATAAAAAGACAGGAACGGCAGCGCGCTCAAGTGATATAGCGGCGGATAATAACCAGAGACAGCGATTAAGTTCTTCACTATATCGCTGTCCACATGCGTAAGTACAGCACGATATTGCAGGACTAGATTCAAATGTACAGAAGCATCCCAGGAGGGGGGTCGCGAATCAACTGACAGCCAGAATGTATGGGTCAGGATCAAAAATAGCGATAATAATATTAAGAGCCAATGTTCACGTTTGATTTTCATGGGAAATCTTTTTCTTCAAGTTAGACTCCACTTCGTTCCGCTAACTGATTATCCCCTGCTGATCCCGATAAAATCGGGATCAATCCCCCCTAGTCCTGACTTTTCGGGACTGGCAGGGGGGGCAGATATAGATTTTTATCAGCGACTAGGTTTGTAATCGGTGTAATCTTTTGGAAATCCGTGTAATCATGCTTAGGTTTGAAATTCCTAAGCATTGAATTACGCGAATGATAGCTAATAAATGCCGAATAATACATTCGCGGAATTAGCTGAAATTAGCGTTATTCGCTAGTAAGTTTATTCTTAACTTCCTCAACAGTCGCTACTGCGGTACCTCTTTTCATGACTACCACGCCAACAGCATAATTGGCCAAATAGGCTGCCTCCAGCATACTGCTGCCCGCGGCCAGCGCCAAAGTAGCGCAGCTGGCGACAGTATCACTCGCACCGGTCACATCCACGGCTTCATCACTGCCAATAATATCAATATGCGTTATTTTGTTTTTTCCTTCAAATAGGGTCATACCATTACGCCCCTGGGTGATCAAGACACCTTTCCCCTGTATTTTTTCCAATAGTTTCAGGCCAATTTCCTTGACCCCTTTAGCCGAGTCAAGGCTCATACCTACAGCCGGGGCAGCCTCTGTTTCATTAGGAGTCACCAGGGTAGCGCCCGCATATTTCAGGACATGAAAACGTGAATCTACGATCAGTGGTTTGTGATATTTATGGACCAAGCTGAGCAGAATGTCGCGCATTCTTTCAGTGATCAACCCGGCCTGGTAATCACTGACCAGTACAGCATCCATATCCGGTATATGCGCGGTCAATATACGGATTATCCTGGCCTCGCACTCTTGGCTGAGAGGCAGGTCTGCTTCCTTGTCTATCCGGATCACCTGCTGCCGGGCAGTATGATAACCGCCAGCCATGATTCTGGTCTTAGTAATAGTGGGCCGGTCCAGTTCTGAGATCAATCTCGAAGTCGGTATTTTCATTTCCCGCATAATCCTGAGCATCTGCCGACCAACGCTATCTTGCCCGATCATGCCTACCGGGAAAACCCTGCCACCCATAGAATGAATATTGTTAACAGAATTAGCCGCTCCACCCAGGATTATTTCCGTAGAATCGTACTTCAAGATGAGTACTGGCGCTTCACGGGATACCCGGGAGGTCTTGCCGAAGATATATTCATCCGCGATCATATCCCCCAGCACCATCACCTTCTTGTTTTTAAAACCCTCTAAAATTCTGATCAGCTTTTCCTTTTCCACAATAGCTCCCTTAAAAAGCGCAATGGGGTCGGCCCTTGAATTAAGCCTCCCCAACCCAAAAAAGCCATCCTGTTTTTCTCCCCACCTACCGTAAACCACCACTCTCAACCGCGTAGGTTGAGGTTCGGTTAGTCTATAGCTGAGCTAAGGCTTCCTGCAGTAAAGGTAGGATTCCCTGCAGTTCTTCTTTAGTTAATCGGCCGAGTTTGGCAAAAGTGAAAGTTCCGGTTTCATTTTTAACCGATCTGGATATTTGCACTTTTTTAGGACCATTATTATAGGAATAAATACTGACGGTTACTTTCCCTTTTTCTCCTGCAAACTCCTGCGCCAACAATTGCTGATCCAAACTGCTGTCATAAGCCATGTTAATTCCTCTCTTTATGTATTTATTTAGAAATGTTGTTTTATAGTATAACCAAAAATTTCTAACAGGGCAAGGATTATTTTGCCCTAACGTTCAATCAAGTTCAATCAAGACAACCACCTTCGTCTCGTTCCAAAGAAACATTGAGATAAGGGAGTCTTATCAACAAAGAAAAAATAATAATTAGTAATAATGAAAGCGCTGTCCAAACTTTTGGTTTAACCCGGATTTTGCAATAGGTTTGACGAACCGAGACGGCCCGCCATCGTACTTTGGTGGGTCGTCGAATTCCCTGCCTGACGGCAAGCAGGAAAAATCCTATTACAAATTCCGGGTTCAAGCCTAGCTATTCCTTCATTTCTTATGGATAAGGTACAAAATAACCGTTGCGCCAGAAGCTGTTTTTATCTTTGGACATCCACTGGAATAACTGGTCTTTCATAGCTGCCACCACTTTAGGATTATGCCCGGCTATATTGTTCAATTCCTGCGGATCATTTTGGACGTCGTACAATTCAAATTGAATCCCCTGCCGCGTCGGGATATAGATCAGTTTATACCGGTCATTCCGGATCATGCGGTGTTTGGCGATCGTGGTTAAGGCGCGATATTCCGGCTTGATCACTACTTCATTATTATAGGTACTGTCGATCGCTCCCAAGCCAATGATATCAGGATACATGATCCGCTGCTGTTGATAGAAATTATCTCCTTTATCGGTGAACCAGAGGCCGGTTTCGGCAAAAACAGGGACATTGAGACTGCTGGTCGTGCCTCTGGCCAGCGGCAATAGGCTTACTCCTTCCATAGTACTGGGAGGTGCGATAGGCAACAGGTCCAGTATGGTCGGGGCCACATCTATATCCCGCACCAGGGCACCCTGTTCCTTGATCGGGAATATTTCCCGGGGTGTAGCGATAATTAAAGGCACATTCAATACTGCCTGCCCTCGCAGATGCTCGCCGTGGCCCTGGCCCCAGCCATGTTCATATAGTTGTTCCCCATGGTCACTGAGTACGATTATGATCGTATTCTGGTCCAGCTTGTTTTTCTTTAAATACGCTAGCAATCTACCAGCCATATCATCTAAACTGCTTACCGCGCCTTTATACAGGCCTCGTATCTGCGCCAGGTCTGTCGCCGGCAAATCAAAGCTTTCCCCGGGGATATTCGGCTTGTGATATTTATAGCGGCCTTGATAGCCTGGCTCAGTAAACAAATTATAGTATGGATAAGGCGCGGCATAGGGGAAATGAGTCACTGAGGAGAATAATACCAGGAAAAACTTTTGCCGGCCCTTGAACCCGTCAATAATTTTCTCTGCTTCCTGCTCCAGCAATAGCGGATCGGCATTATTGGCCATCTCTTTCAATACCGGGAACAGTTCCCGGCCAGTCTGGTTCAGCAAATACGGCAATAACAGGTAATGCATTTCCAGGCAGCGTTGTTCGATCAGGGCGTTAAAATTAAAATAAGGCGCTTTGACAACATCAAAACCAGCCTGAAAACGGGAAAAAACATCACCGGCAAAATCACTGACCACCGCGGTGGTATAGCCATTATTCTTGAGCACGGTGCAGAGGGATCCCTGGGTATGCTTCCGCAGGCCCTTGTCGGGAAACATATTGCGCACCCTGTGTTCACTGGGATACCGGCTTTCCAGGTAGGTGATCCATTGCGGGAACGTGCGCGGCAGCGATACATAACACTGCTGGAAACGGGTCCCTTTTAACGCCAGTGTCATTAGCTTAGGAGCTAATTCTTTTGTGACATGATCATTGCGCAAACTATCCGCGCTGAGGATGATCACATTAGGCCCACTTGGTTTCGGCTGGTAAGTTTTTTTAGTCAAAGACAATAATCCCCAAAACACCACTGCCGAACCAGCCAAAAAAAGCACAAGGATGCGCACCAGCCCTGACCATCTTTTAAAGAGAAAAACTAGGAATATGAGCAGTAAGATCCCAGCGATTAACTGGAAATAAATCGGGTGGGCGTGACTGGTTACATATTCCTGCAAAGCTTGCCGCCACCCTGACCGGTCATAAAAATACTCACTATATACCTGGGGATACTTGAGCATGCTGGCCAGCAGGAAATAAAGCTCTGTCAGGACCAAAGAAACAGTCATGATCAGGATCTTACCGCGTACCCTCATGCGCCAGAACCAGATACCCAGTAACGCTGACCAGAAATAGTACCACCCCACGCCAAAAACAAAACCCAGCGCTGCATAGGCAGCCAGGATTTTAACCTGCCTCAGGAGAATATCCTGCCAGAAAAGTTTTCTGATCAAGTCCACCGCTGACCCGGAACTGACCCCCATATAAGAGAAGAGTTGCTGGTCGGCCAGAGCTAAAACAAAAAAACCAATATAAATCAAAGCTCCTATCCATCCCCACAACAAGGCGCTTTTCTCCTTGACTACCTTAGTTAATTTAATTACAATGGGATTCATGAATCCTCGCTATCTCCATGTATTACTAATAATTCTTTGGACTATCTATCTAATCTGGCTCTATCACCAGTATTTTGGTTTTACCAACAATCCTTTGCTGAAACTTGCTCCCCGCCAGACAGACCTAAAATTCTCTATCGCTGTTTTCGGCGACTGCCAGGGAGCAGACAATCCATTCACTTCCCTGCGGCCAACCTATTTTGTGTTCAATAACCTGTTAGACAGCATTAATTCCCGGCCGCCTTTAGCGACGATCATCCTGGGCGATATGGTAGTCAGCGGCCGGGCTTATCATTACTATCGTTTCCGCCGACAGTTAGACCGTTTAAGAACACCTGTCTTTCCAGTCATCGGCAATCATGATGTAAAATATAACGGCCGCTCAATCTTCACCAAGGTTTTCGGATCTGCTTATTATGCCAGAGCTATAGGATCAAATATCTTTTTCTTTTTAGACAACGCCACTGGCAGTATCGCTGCCCAGCAACTAACCTGGCTGGAAACACAATTAGAAACTAACCGCCATAGCCACTTCTATGTTTTCCTGCATCAGCCTCTCTTTGATCCCCGGCCAGGACAACACTACGCCATGTCAGACCAGGCCCAAGCGCAGAAATTAAAAGAACTGTTTTCTCGCTATCAGGTGAAAGCGGTATTTGCTTCGCATCTACACGGCTATTACTCTGCCGTACAAGACGGGGTAGCCTATTTTATTACCGGCGGCGGAGGCAGCACGCTCACCTCATCCCAGGATTACTATCATTATCTGCTGCTGCATATTAACCAGGACCAGTTTAACGTAGAAATAATTAAGGTCCCTGCTGCTCCAGCCTGGCCGCTACTCTGGCGCTGGTGCCTGCTTTTCATCCCCCTGGCTTTATTACTCTTTTTTACTTTTTCTTCGGTTCGCTGAGATATCCCCACTCAGCCAGCATCTCCTTGAATACACCGCTTACCCCAACTTGCTTTTCCCACTCTTGTTTAAACTGCGCTATTCTGCCCCAAGATAAAGAAAAAACTGACCCGGCAATCTCTGATTCAGGGAGCCCTTTAATAAAATAAAAATCAGGACTGCCAATTTCCTTAACCTGGTCACTAAGCAGTGGGAGCGCCCTACTGGATACCAAAAGCTGCGACAGTGGAACTTTTTTGCCGTCATAGAGAGCCTTTATTCTTAACGCGGCATCATAAGGTCTAGTGCTGAATTGCAGTTCCGTCTTGTCTCCAGTCGCTATAAGCTTCAGGGTCTTTCCTTTAACTAAGACCGTCCCTCTACCATTGATTTGCTGTCCGGTAAAAGTACCATTACTCGTAATTTCCAGAGTGAGGGTTTTATCCCCCATATTTCGCCCGGTAAAAATATTCGTCTCCGGATCCGGCTCATACCGGTCCAGGAGTAAACGCAGTCTTTGTCGCAAGGCAAAATCAGCAGTAATAATATTATTCTGCTCTAGTGGGTCATTCTGCAGGTCATATACTTCTTCCGGGATAAAATCCTGCATCGCCTTACCCCGTTTTTCATAAACACCGAAATTACGGATATATTTATATTTGTTTTCCAGGCGTATCCCCTTATTAAACCGGCCTCGCAGGAAGATAGATTCTTTCTGGGGAGAATTATCGCCGGCAACAGCGGCCGCCAGGGAAAATCCCCTGAAATCAACGCGCGCCGGCAAGTTCAACAGGTCCAGGATGGTCGGAGCCAGGCTCAGCTGCTCGGTGGTCTCCGTGACCCGCAGCGGATTAGCGATCTTGGCTGGAAATTGCATAATCAGCGGTACCTGCACATCACGGTCTTTCAAACTAATACCATGGTCATGAAAAACCACCTTTTGTTGCGTGTCCGGTAAAATGTGCCAGTCCAGGTTTTCCGCGTGATCACTGGTCACGACCACCAGGGTATTCTCCTTCAATCCTAATTTTTCCAGCGCCGCCAATAGTTGGCCAAGATATTCGTCATTATAGGCTACTGAGGCTTCATACAATGTCCGGTACCAGCTGCGAGCATCAAAGTCAGTAAATTGCGATCTGGCTGACCAGAGATAACGGAATGGCGGCTTGTAAGGCCCATGCGCTGAATCATAATAGACCATCAAGGCAAAAGGCAGATCGCCATTCTGTTGCAGCCAGGAGATAGCTTCATTGGTTATATGCACATTGCTGTAACCGTACCGCTCGATGATCCGGGCATCATTGAAGCCAAAGTCAACCCCGAACCCGGCGCCATCAGTGACTAGCGAGATCACGCCGATAGCTCCGGTCAGGTATCCATTATCATCTAAAGCTGAAGCCAGGGTGGTGAATTTGCTGCGATAAAATTGCGCGCGGCTTTCTGTACTGGCTACATATTCCAGGGACACGTCTCCCAATTCAAAGGGCAACCGCGACGTCAGGAACGAGGTTACTGATTGTTTGGTCATGTTGCCATTAGCCAGGTGTTTTTCAAAAGAAAGGCCAGTGGCTGCCAGACGGTCAAGATTTGGGGTGTAACTGCGACCGTCAAGTTGCGGTCCGATAGCTTCCCGTCCAATCGAATCCAGCACGACCAACAAAACATTATATTTTGGTTCTAGCCCCAGGTCACGAGCAGTGATCAGCGGATTACCCCAGAAAGCCTGGCCGCGATCGCCAGCGGTAATAAATTGCAGCTGGACTTTTTGCCCGGCCAAGGGAGATAAGTCAACCGCATACTCACTCCACGCATAGTCCCGTTCTGCCATCTGGACATCAAAATACTGCCAGAACAACCGGTATTTCCGGTCCTCATAACGATAAGAATATTTTGGCAAAGGATTGATTCTCTGTGCAAAAACGTCTTTCGTTAGGCCCGCTCCGGCGCTTATCCTGACCCGGAACTCCACTGGTTTATCCAGAATCCCGCAAGAGAATACTAATTGGGGATCATTTTTAGGAATGGTTAATTCATACGTTATCAAAGTGGGCGCCGGCGCATAGAGGGAATTTTTATGCACCACTTTCAAGGGATACCAACCCAGGGAGACATGTATATTCTCAGGAAGGCGATGGAAATCAGCATTATCATTAATAAAATTATTAGCAAGAGCCCTTTGTTTTAATTCTTTACATCTAACTTCATAATCTTTATGGCTGAGGTTCGCGGCCGGACTAAGGTCAATAAGATCGTAAACAATGGTTCTTTTGGCAGTTATGGGAGTCAGCGCCGCGTGAGGGTTTTTTATTCGGCGATCGTTAGGAATAACCAAGACAGCCAGAAAAAGCAGATAAAGAAAAAGCGCGCTGCCAAAGAGCAGCAAACTATATTTAATAATTTTACGAATGATTCTATTTACCAGCATTATTTTTCTTTCCGGGAAGTTAGGCTTCACTTCGTTCCGCTAACTGTTTTTAAATCGGAGTAATCATTTTAAAATTTGTGTAATCAAATCCAGGTTATGCCTGGCCGCGGTATTACCCGGCTCAAGCTCCAGGACTTTGCAATAATAAGCGCTGGCTATATCTGGTTGGCGTAGACAGCTATAAGCATTGCCCAGGTTGAGCAATAAATTTACTTTGGTACGATTAGTGAGGGATTTAGCCTTAAGGCCGGCTTTATAGACGCTAATTGCCTCGCCCCAGGCATGGCCTTCTTCATACGCCAGGCCCAGGACATTGTACAGCTCCGCTACATCTGGATTAAGCTCCAGGGCTCTCTCGTATTCATCTATGGCTGAAGAATAATCCCCTTTTTTATAATAAACTTCTCCCAGGGCAAAATGAGCCCGGGGTGATTCTGGCGAAGTTCTTACCGTACTTGACCATAGTGTGTAATCATCGTGCCAGTCTTTATTCCGCTGGATAGTTCTCACCCCGTAACCGACCAGCAAAATTGCGATCAAGAGATAACCCCATAGTTTATTTTTAGTACCCAGCCGGTTTTCCGACAGGAGGCTGCTCAAAGGTAAAACTATAGCCAGGGACACGCCCACCAACGGTAAGTATAAAAATCTTTCTGCCAGCAATGCTTCTAAAGGAATTAAATTAGATACCGGCAACAACGCTATCAGGAACCAAAACAGCCCGAAACTGAAGAGCTTATCCCGACGGCTGATCTTGAGTGCCAGAACAATAAGAGCCACGGCTGAACCTAATCCTGCCAAAACCAAAGGATCCCGGATACTTACGGCAATATCCAGTACATAATCAACCGTAAGTTTCCACGGTATTATTATTACTTTCAAATAGTAAAAAAAACTTTTACCCATGGTGAGCATGGTATGCCACAGACTGCCACCCCACCAGCTCCGCTGGGTCACCTGGCCCAATACCAGCGTCCTCAACAATAAATATAATCCGCTGATCATCAGTATCGGCAGGTACGACCACCACAGGTTAACCGCTTTGCTTTTATCTACCTTCAAGACAAAATAATAGTCATAGAGCGCGATCACCAGAACAAAGATCAGGGCAGTCTCTTTAGCTAATAAACTCAGAGTAAAGCATAAGACCGACCAATAATAGTGTTTCCGGGTGTTCCGCAGATAAGCCAGGAACGCCAGGAGTAAGAATAAAACACACAAAAGATTACTGCGTGAAGCGATCCAGGAAACAGTCTCGCATTGCGCCGGATGGATGGCAAAAATTGCAGCAGACAGCAAGGCTGCCAGTGGCGTAGACGCTAATGATAGAACTAACCAATATACCAGCAAAACATTTACCGTATGAAGCACGATATTGGTCAGATGATAGCCCAACGGATTCAGGGCCCAGAGCCAATGATCCAGGGACAGGCTTAAAGAGGCTAAAGGCCGATAGATCATAAAATCCCGGTCACCTGAAAATGACCGGGCATTAGTAAAGAATTGCGGTACATGCTTAAATTCTTTGATGAACTGATTATTGATCACAAAAACTTTATCATCATAGACAAACTGGTTCAGCAACGTATTGCCAAAAACCGCCACGACCAACAAAACCAAAAGAACCAGCGGCATCAATTCCCGTTTAGTTAAAAGCATATTTTTATTTTACCATTCTTCCGGTAAAATCTCAATAAAAAAACAGCAGGGGTTTATCCCCTGCCGTTTTAATCTTGCTTTTTCTACCTGTCCCCAGATGGGAATCAACCATCAACTATCAACCATCAACTGCCTTATTTCTCCTGTATAGTCAAGTAAATCAGCCGGCCATGGCGGTTCACGTCAAAGACAATACCCTCGCCTAATTTAGCAGTACTGGTAACTTTTTCAAACTCCTTGATCGTGGTCACCGGTTGCCGGTTGATAGAGCGGATGACATCTTGCTCCTGCAAGCCAGCGCTTTCAGCCTTGCTATCCGGTGTAAGCTCAACAATAACTACCCCTTTTTCTGAGCTATCAATGTCTAATTGGGCAGCCATTTCATTAGTTAGCGTTTTGACTTTCAAGCCCATCCACTCCCGGGAAACAGAACTTTCGCCGACCGAGCCTTTTGGGCTAAAAGTCTCTCCCAGTTCATTTTTTCTCTCGGTGGGCATTTCGCTGATCACTAAGTCAAACAGCTCTTCCTTATTATTGCGCCATACTTTGACGTTTACTTTCTTCTTCGGCTCAGTTTGCGCTACCAAATCCTGCAAGCTCATTACATCTTTGACTGGTTTCCCATTAAATTCAATAACAATATCCCCGCGTTTCAATCCCGCTCTTTCCGCCGGAGCATCTTTCAGCACATTGTTTAGCAGCGCGCCCTTAGCTTCTTTCAGCCCAAACTGTTTAGCCACCGCGTCATCAACCGCCCTGATTTCCACTCCCAGCCAGCCCCGGGTTACCTTACCCTTCTCGATTAACTGTCCCAATATCGCCTTAGCCTTGTTTATCGGTGAGGCAAAACCAACCCCTACAGATCCGCCGGTAGGAGTATAGATAGCCGTGTTAATGCCGATCACTTCACCCTTGATATTTATTAATGGCCCGCCGCTATTGCCTTGGTTAATGGCCGCGTCAGTCTGGATCATTTCCTGATATTGCTGCCCTTCGATCATCAATGATTGTCTCCTGGCGCTGATAATTCCGACCGTAACGGTTTGCTCCAAACCAAACGGAGAACCGATAGCCATGGACCAGTCGCCAACTTTTATCTTATCTGAATCTCCGAGCATCGCGGCTGGTAAGTTAACAGCTGGTATCTTAATGATCGCCAGGTCGGTTTTTTGGTCCTGGCCAATGATTTTCCCTTTAAATTTCCGCTCGTCGCTCAAGGTTACTTCTATCTCGTTGGCTCCGCCGATAACATGGTTATTGGTCAGAATATAGCCATCGGTACTAATAATGACTCCGCTGCCGGTGCCGCTCATTTTACGCTCTAAATACTTCTTTTGTGGTTTCGGACGTTCCTGCCTGGGCCTTGGTTCATTGAAAAAATCATCAAAAAAATTATCAAACGGATTGCCGAAGAAAAACTCATTGGGCCTATACTCCTGTTTGATGATCTGGGTAGTGGCAATATTTACCACGGTAGGCTTAAGCTGGTCGGCGGTGTTAGCAAAAGCATCTTGCAGATTCATCACTGCCTGAGGCACCTGGATGTCTGGTTTTACCGCTGGCCCCAGATTAAGCTGCTGACCATTAGATGAACGCAGGAAGCCGATATTCCTGCCAAAAAATGCCCCTACTGCCACTAAAAAGAAAGCCAAAAATACCATTGCGCTTAATTTAAGACTAGTTCTTCGATCCATGTTTTTCCTCCTTTGCCTCTCTACACGTACTTGTAATAATAGCTGGGGATATAGTATTCGACATTGGTCAGGATGAAGCCCAAGAGATTGCAGCCTGCCTGTTGTAAGAGATTTTCTGCCTGGGTGACTACTTCCTTTTTAGTCCGGTTTGTCTGCACGACCATTACTACCCCATCCACATTGATCCCTAAAGCCGCGGCATCAGTGAGCGGGATAATGGGCGGAGTATCGATGATAATGAAATCATATTGAAGCTTCATTGCTGACAAGAGGTCTTTCATTTTCCGGGATTCTAATAACTCACTGGGATCTGAAGGTACGGCCCCAGACGTGATGATATCTAAACCAGGAATCGGGGTATAACGTATCACTTCTTCAACAGTAGCTTTGGAATTAAGCAATTCGGAAAGCCCCTTGGTATTTATCATACCTAACAATAGATGCGTTTTGCTTTTGCGTAAATCACCATCGATCAGCAGTACTTTGCGGTCTTTTTCATAGGACATGGCTACGGCCAAATTGACCGAGGTAGTGGATTTGCCCTCATTATGCACTGAGCTAGTCAAAACAATGGTCTTGACTGGATTGTCTTTATTGATCCTCTTGAGATTGGTGCGCAGAGCGCGGTACTGCTCGGCAATGGCCCCTTTGGGCTGGAAATAAGTCAGGATACTTTTGTCTATGCCGGAAGAAATAGTTGGGACAATGATTTTTTCTTCAACAGCCGCAGTTCTGGATTTACCTAAGTGAATTTTGTCATTTTCCATTGGGACTCCTGTTCTTACTGCTCTTCGTTTTGACTGCTTCTCGCTCTTACTGGTAACTTACGACCTAATGATCTTCTTGATATCCTTGGCCGCGTCTTCTTCCAGGGATATTTTGGAAATTGCTCCTAATATAGGTTTGGTGAAAAACGCCTTGGCATCTTCGATATTCCTTAAAGAATGGTCCAGATATTCCAGCATATAGATACCGGCAAGCCCCAATCCCAGTCCAAGAACGATACTCATGAGCAGCAATTTAAGAATATTCGGCTTGGAGGGTTTCAAAGGCATACGAGCCGGGTCTATCACTTTGAACCTGGTCCCTTTATCAATATTCTCCATTTGCTGGGAAAGACGCGCGCTCTCCATTCTTGATAAGAGGGAGGTATAGAGCTGTTCATTTACCTGGGCATCTCGATCCATAGCCGACAGCTCTGCATCGCTGATATTAGCAAGTTTGTACTTGCCGCGTTTCGCTTTGATATCAGTCTGCTTTTGCATCAATTCTTCCCGTTTTAATTCCAAAGTCTTGAGCCGCTGGTCAAGGTCAGCATATATTGGATTGGTGGCTGATTTTTCTTCGACACTGATAGACTTGGTTTTTTCCATTTCTTGAGCGAGTTTTTTCCTGGTTTTGTCTATTTCCTTGCGCAATTCCTGGACCTTGGGATGCTGTTCCGTTGAATCGATTAATAACCTGCTTAATTCTTTTTCCAGGTTAGCTATATGGTCATTGAGCTGCTTAATAATAGGGTTTTGCTCCTTTTTGACTTCGGAGATGACGACTTTGTCCTGCCGGGAAAGCTGGTCATTGATGAGGCCTTTTTGCTTATCGATACTATCGATCTCTGCCTTTACTTTTAACTCGCCCAGGTCTTTCTCTGACGCTTCCAGCCGATCGCGGTACACATTCAACTGTTCCCGGATAAAGTCAATGGCTTTGACTGCTTCTTCACTTTTTAGTTGAATAGTCTCATCAATGAAATTATTGGTCAAATATTCCACCACCTGCTTGGCTAAATACGGGTCCTGATCCTCAA
>JACRDM010000103.1 GCA_016218565.1 Elusimicrobiota bacterium
TAGGAATTTCAATCCTATACTTGATTACACGGATTTCCAAAAGATTACACCGATTACCAGCCTAGTCGCTGATAAAAATCTGTGTAATCTTCGTAATAATCGGTGTAATCAGTTAGCGGAACGAAGTGGAGCCTAACTTGTTTAAGCAGTCCTAAGTCAATACCAGAGGTAAGCGCGAGCAATGATTAAAAAACTGGATCAGCCAGAATTACTCATCGTTGATGATGAAAAAGTTATCCGGGAAATGCTGGAAGCGCTGCTGGTACGCGAAGGATATAATGTGACCACGGCGGAAAACGGCGCGGCTGGTATAGACCAAATACAAAAAAAGTTCTTTAATATTGCCATTGTCGATATTAAGCTTACGGATATGAGCGGCATGGAAGTGATGAAACAGGTACGGGAAGCTCACCCTGAGACCGTAGTATTAATGGTGACTGCTTTTGCTACCACTGAGACCGCCATTAAGGCTCTGGAAGCAGGGGTGTACGATTATATTATCAAACCTTTTGATATCAACCGCATCAAGATGATCATCAAACGCGGACTGGACGAACAACGGCTCACCCTGGAAAATAAGGAATTGCTGTCCAGCCTTACCGTGGAGAAGAGCAAGCTTGAATCAGTGCTGGAAATAGGCAAGAGGATGGCTTCTATATTGGACCTGCGGCAACTGATCGATTTTATCGTGAAAAAGACGACAGAGGTTTTGAAAGCGGAAAAAGGGTCCCTGATGCTCTTGGATGAAGCTACGGGACAGCTCATCATCAAAGGAGCGATCGGCTTATCCACTGACGTTATCAATAGCACCAAGATGAAAATTGGCGATAAAATAGCCGGGTTTGTTATTAAGTATGGCGAGGCGATGCTGGTAGAGAATATTGAGATTGACCCGCGCACCAAGCGGGAAAATCGGCCCCATTATTTAGGCAAATCATTTATCAGCGTGCCTTTGGTGCATAAGGATAAGGTACACGGGGTCCTGAGCGTCGCTGAAAAGAAAGACAATGGACTGGAAATCTTCACTGAAGATGACCTGAACTATCTTTCCATTATCATCAATTATGCGGCGGTGGCTATTGAAAACGCGCGGTTGTATGAAGAAGTAAGAAATTTAGCCATTACTGATTCCCTGACTGGTTTATTTAATCACCGCTATTTCCAGGAACAGTTGGCCAAAGAAATAAACCGGGCCAAGCGCTATGGACGTCCACTTTCCCTGGTAATGTTTGATATTGATAATTTTAAAACCTATAATGACCGCTTCGGTCACTTGACTGGAGATGCTGTTTTGAGACATATCACGGCGACTATTAAGAACAATGCTCGCGAAGTCGATATCGTGTGCCGTTATGGCGGCGAAGAGTTCGTGATGATCCTGCCGGAAACAGAGGCTCTCGGCGGCCTGGCCATCGCGGATAAAGTCCGGGAAGCAGTGGCCGCTAGTACCCAACAGGGAGCCTACTTTAAAAATATCGGAAAGGTTACCATCAGCGGCGGCATTGCCCAGTTTGAAAAGAAGTTTTTAAAGGAAGCTTTCATCCATAAAACGGACGAAGCCATGTATCAGGCAAAAAAAGAAGGAAAGAACAAGATCTGTATCTGGACAGGGTAGAAACAGTTGCTGGTTGCTAGTTGCTAGAAAAAACAAATAATCAGGGGGAAAATAAATGAAAAAATTAAAATTAGGGTTTCCGAAAGGGAGCTTGCAAGAATCGACTTTGGCTTTATTTAAAAAAGCCGGGGTTAATATATACGTGAATGAACGCAGTTATTTTCCTTCCTGCGACGATGAGGAGCTGGAAATAATGCTGGTGCGGACCCAGGAAATTCCGAAATACGTGGCCGATGGGGTTTTTGATGTCGGCCTGGCTGGGTATGACTGGATCGTGGAATCAGGAGCCAAAGTTAAGGAAGTGACGGAACTGATCTATGCCAAAACTGGTTACCGCCCGGTAAAGTGGGTCCTGGCGGTTAGCGAAAATTCATCTTTCAATAGGGTAGCAGATTTAAAAAGCAAACGTATCGCTACGGAAGTAGTGAATATCGTAAAAAACTATCTGCGGCGGAAAAAAGTAAAAGCAGAAGTGGAGTTTTCCTGGGGAGCGACGGAAGCCAAAGTCCCGGATTTAGTTGACGCCATCGTGGAACTGACCGAGACTGGCTCCAGCCTGCGGGCCAATAAGCTACGCATTATTGACACGGTACTGCAATCGACTACCCGGTTGATTGCCAATGCCGCGGCCCTGCAAGATGACTGGAAAAAAAGAAAGATTGAGAATCTGTCCATTTTGCTCAAGGGCGCGCTGGCGGCCGAGGGAATGGTCGGTTTAAAAATGAATGTGGCTGATGCGAACCTGAAAAAAGTCCTGGCCGTGTTGCCGGCGCTGAAAAACCCAACCGTGTCTGGTTTGACGCAAAAAGGCTGGGTGGCGCTGGAAGTGATCATGGAAGAAAAAGTTGTTAAGCGTATTATCCCGGAATTGAAACGGTCCGGGGCGCAGGGCCTTATTGAATATCCGCTGAATAAAGTAATCTATTAATAAAACGATTCCACAGATTATAAAAAAGATTACACAGATTCAAACGAAAAGTACTAAGCGGTGTAATCGTATTTCTGGAGGTTTTAATTGACAGTCCGGGTGCGTTTTGCTCCTTCTCCCACCGGCTATCTCCATATCGGGGGAGCCAGGACAGCGTTGTTTAATTGGCTCTTTGCCAGAAATATGAAAGGGACTTTTATCCTGCGTATCGAGGATACGGATGAGTCTCGTTCCACTGAAGAATCTACGGCGCAGATCCTGCGTAGTATGGAATGGCTCGGACTGAACTGGGATGAAGGCCCCTTTTTGCAAAGCGACCATAAAGTAAAGCATCAGCAATATGCCCAGCAACTAGTAAGCGCGGGACAGGCCTATCAATGCTTCTGCCTGCCGGAAGAACTGGAAACTCGGCGCCAGGAGATGATGGCTAAAAAGCTGCCTCCCAAATATAACGGCCAATGCCGTTCTCTCTCGGCGGAACAGAAAAAGAAATTTGAATTGGCAGGCCGCCAACCAGTGATCCGGTTCAGGATGCCTGATAGTGGCGTAACCAGGATCAATGATTTGGTCAAAGGACCGATTGAATTTGACAATTCTTTACTGGATGATTTCGTGGTTCTGAAATCTTCCGCTGTGCCGGTATATAATTTTGCCGTAGTATGTGATGACCATGACATGGGCATAACTCAGGTCATTCGCGGTGATGACCATGTTTCAAATACGCCCCGGCAGATCATGCTGTATAAAGCCTTTGGCTGGGAGGTTCCGGAGTTTGCCCATCTCCCCATGATCTTGGGCTCGGATGGCGCCCGCTTAAGCAAACGGCATGGCGCGGCTGCCCTTGACGAGTATATCCAGCAGGGATATTTGCCGGGAGCGATCATGAATTATTTAGCGCTGTTGGGCTGGGCCACTGAAGATAGTCAGCAGATTTTTTCCCTGGCCGAGATGATCGGGAAGTTTTCCTTAGACCGTTGCGCCAGGAATGCGGCTATCTTTGATCCTGAAAAATTGAAATGGATGAATGGCGAATACATCCGTCAGAAGCTGGCCCCGGCAGAGTTAGTTCAGCAGGGGAGAAAATTCTTGGCTGAGAAAAAATTAATAGACGAAAAGACGGATTTAGGGTATATTAGCAGCGTCATTTTCCTGGAAAGGGAGCGGATCAGGACGATAGGCGAACTGCCGGAACTGGTTGATTTCTTTTTCACCGAGCAGGTGACGATACTTGATGATAAAGCCCGGAAAACATTGGCCCAACCTAAGGTAAAAGAGATCCTATTCAAAGTTGAAACAGAATTAGGCAGCGTTACGAATTTTTCGGTAGCTGGTTTAGAACAAGCCATCCGGCAGTTATGCGAAAATAATAAATATAAAACCGGAGAAGTGTTCCATCCAGTCCGCGCGGCGGTAAGCGGCCGGACCACCGGCCCTGGCCTATTTGATCTGCTGGCAGTGCTGGGCAGGGAACGGGTAATAAACCGGATTAGGCAAGCAGTAAAAAGTTTGCCGGAGGAGAAATGAACGAAGAATTGAAGAAAAATGATACAAAAGTAAATGAAGAAGAAATTAGCTTCTTAAGTTTGATCTATTCTTTGAGCCAGGCGGTCTGGTCCTGGTTGGGCAAACAAGCTCATCCGGCCAGCAACCAGATCCAAAAAGACCTGGTACAGGCTAAATCAATGATCGATATGCTGAGGATGCTGCAAAGAAAAACACAAGGGAATTTGAATCCCAAGGAACAGCAGATACTTGAAGGTATATTAGCTGATTTGGAATTGAATTACGTCGAAGAATCCAGTAAGCCCGTTAGTAGTTAGTCGTTCGTGGTTGGTCGTAAAAAATTATTGAACTGCTGACCGCGACCCGCCCAAGTTCGTTGGCGGGGGACGATGAACGATTTTAAAGATTGCCCGGTGGTGTAATTGGTAACACGTCTGCCTCTGGAGCAGAAGTCTCCTGGTTCGAGTCCAGGCCGGGCAGCCAAAAGATAGTTCGTAGTTCGTAGGGCAAAGAGCAAAAATAAAGGTAGACCATGCTTCTGCTATAAGCTATAAGCTGTTCGGGCTTAGAGGTATAATATGCATTTCTTAATACGTTGGGGAATCAATACGTGGTCATTGGTTTTGACTGGTTATGTTGTCCCAGGAATTCACATCGCCAGTCTGTGGGCTGCTTTGCTGGCGGCGCTACTGCTGGGATTGGTTAATGCTTTTATCAAACCAGTGCTTATTTTATTAACGCTTCCAATAAATATCCTGACCTTAGGATTGTTGACTTTTATTATTAATGGCATGTTACTGAGTTTTGTAGCCTGGGCCATCCCTGGATTTATGATAGATGGTTTTTTGTGGGCTATTTTTGGGGCGCTAATTCTTAGTATTATCAGTACCTTATTAAGCCTATTCATAGTTTCATCTAAATAAATAGCTTACCCTGTTAGAAAAAGCTCCGCCATTTATGGCGGCGTGTTCTGCTTTTAAAATCGTGTTGCGCCAAGAAAGAGCAGGGTAAAAGCCCGGTTCTTTCTAACGGGGTGTACTCAAAAGGAATTAATTCGGCGCCATCGTCTAATTGGTTAGGACGCTGCCCTCTCAAGGCAGAGCTTACGGGTTCGAGTCCCGTTGGCGCCACCAGTCAAAACGGGACGAGAAGCAAGGTCCGCCGAGTACTATTGGCGGAAGTCCCGCTGGCGCCACCAAGAAAACAGCTCGCGGCTCACCCCCTGCTGATCTCGATAAGTCGGGATCAATCCCCCCTGCGGTGCGAAACTGGCAGGGAGGATAGTCACCGCGAGGGCAGGTAGTTCGTAGCTGGTAGGAAAAGCAGAAGCAAAGAAGACGGGATGAGAAGTGAAGAGAGCGGAGCGAACGAATATAGTTCGCAGTTGACGATCAAATACAAACATTGGCTTTTTGGAGGGCCGGATGTATTTATACAACAGCAACGCTCCTCTGAATTTAACGAATCTGGGATTAATTATATCCCGGGTTTTTTGTTTATAAAGAAAAAAATACATTTTTAGGGGAGGGTCTGGTGGAACTTAATTTGGAAAGCTCTTTTAGTCAAATTATCAATGCACTTTCGCAAATTATCGCCTGGGAGAATCACCAACGTATCTTTCATGCCTGGAGAGTGGCGGTCTTAGCTACGGAAGTAGCCAGGAAAATAACACCGGAGGATACCAGCCAGGTGTTTTATGCCAGCTTGTTGTATGATGTGGGAACGGTTAGTATTGATGAAACAAGTTTGAAAAAATTATCGCTGGACCAACAGCGGACGCACCCGGTGATACTGGAACATCCGGTTAAAGGATCCAAAATCGTGCAAGAGATACCCGGTTTGGAACAGGCGGCCGAAATAATCATGGATCATCATGAACGCTGGGATGGAAATGGGTATCCTCACCGCAAACGGGATGATGAGATAAATTTTGGGGCTCAGTGCCTCAGAATTGCCGAGGCCTATGATTTTTACTTGCAGGATAATCCGCAGCTTGATTATGATCAGACCATGAAACAGTTGGGGGAACAGAAAAACAAGGAATTTTGCGCTTCAGTGTATGAAGCTTTCGGCGAGGTGCTGGCTCATAACCAGTATTGCCGGGAGATAAACCGGGATGAATGCCTGGAAGAAGTAATCATGGAATTACAGCAAGAATTGCCGCCGCTGCAGTTCCAAAGCAAGAGCGATGTAATCGGGGTAACCTTGCGCGTATTTGCCAGGGTCATTGACGCTAAGCACCGTTATACCAGCGGCCATTCCCAGCGGGTGTCGCAGTATTCTATACTGCTGGTTGAAGCCTTACACCTTGATCATGATGAGGTCAGCCGGATAAAATGGGCCAGTCTCCTGCATGATGCTGGTAAGGTAGCTATACCGCAGTATATTTTAAACAAGCCAGGTCCCTTGAGTGAAGAAGAGTACGACTTGGTTAAAAGGCATCCCGAGATAACCGCGGAAATAATAAAATATATTGACATCTTTAAAAACCTGGTAGCGGTGGTGCGTCATCATCATGAGCATTTCAATGGCCAGGGGTATCCGGATAAATTAGAAACAGAACAGATACCATATCTAGCAAGGGTCATCACCCTAGCCGATGCTTTTGACGCTATGACCAGTCCCCGTCCTTACCAGAGGATGAAAACTATCCAGGAAGCACTAACTGAACTGGAGCGGCAAAAAGGGAACCAGTTCGACGGAGAAATTATCACCCAGGCGAAAGAAACATTCCTGGGCTTGACGGTATGATACATTCGACTGGGCTCAGTATTTACCCTGAGTAAAATCAGGGAGTTTTCATCGTCAGAAGGCTCGTCTTAAAAAATATATAATTTCCCTTGACAATTATTGACGAGTAAGGTATAAGCAACTATAACAGCAAAGGTAAATAACAAATATCAAAAAGGTTTATTATTTGGAATTTGGCATTTGGCATTGCTTTAAAAGAAGGGGGGTGAACATTAATGGCCGAGAAAGTATTGAAGTGCGGTGTAAAGAAGCAGGCTGGGTATCTCTATTTCATTGATAAGCAGGGTGATATCTCCAGAGCAAAAATGGCTCGCGGTGGCGAGAAGAAGAAAAAGAAAAAAAAATAGTTAAAAGTTTTTTACGTAAACCCCGTTACAAAGAACGGAACTATTATTCCGCTCTGGCGGCAAGTGAAATAGATAATTTTAGAAAGTATCCACGCCATAAAAGATGGAGTTTTCTAACGGGGGTAAACAGTTTTTGAGCTCCCATTGAGTTAAACCAATGGGGGCTCGTTTTTGGGCTGAAAAACTCATCAGACCCTAATTAATGCTGGTGGCCCGTCTTTCCCTGGCTCAGGCTTTATGGGCCGGCATGATTATCTTTCTACCAGGAGATCTGATGAAGATAGTTTTGGCCTTCCAAGTAGCCCTGAAATTGCCGCCAAAGTTAATGCCGTTTTAACTCCCTGGTATAAGGTTCATTATACCTGATTACGCAGATCAAGACATCCTGAGGCTTATTAGGGATGTCTTTTTTTATCTTGAAATTAATAAAACTATATGCTATCATAAAACAATAGTTAAATTACAAACAGGAGATATTTTTCTTTGCGTAAATCCATCATTGCCGGTAACTGGAAAATGTATAAAATCACCCCGGAGGCTAAGGTCTTGGTCGAAGGTTTAAAAACCCTGGTAGGCACGGTGAGCGACCGGGAAGTAGTCGTCTGTCCGCCCTATACCAGCTTGGCCATTGTCGCGGAATCGCTCAGGGGTTCAACCATAAAAATGGGAGCCCAGAATATGTACTGGGAAGATAAAGGCGCTTTTACCGGAGAGATAGCTCCGGGGATGTTAAAAGATGCCGGTTGCGTCTATGTTATTATCGGCCATTCTGAACGGCGGCAATACTTTGGTGAAACGGATGGGACAGTCAATAAGAAAATGAAAAAGGCTTTTCAATCAGGGTTGCTGCCCATAGTATGTATCGGAGAAACACTGGCTGAAAGAGAGGGGAATATGACTTTCCAAGTGCTGGAACGTCAGGTGCGTGAAGGTATGAGCGGCTTGAGCCCCGAAGAAGCTAAAGAAATAGTCGTGGCCTATGAACCGGTCTGGGCTATTGGTACCGGGAAAACCGCTACTCTGCAGCAAGCCGAAGAAGCGCATAAATTTATCCGCCAAAAATTAGGAGAAATATATTCCCCAGCCATGGCCGAAGAAATCAGGATCCTGTACGGCGGAAGCGTCAAGCCAGAAAATAGCAAGGAACTTATGGGGCTGGCGAATATAGACGGGGCCTTAGTAGGCGGCGCCAGTTTGGAAATAGACTCATTTAGCAAGATAGAAA
>JACRDM010000106.1 GCA_016218565.1 Elusimicrobiota bacterium
CATATTTCGAGCCAAAGAGTTATTTCATAAGAAAATGGCCCGGATCCCATTTGAGCGGAAGATTGAAATGCTGGTTCGTTTGCAGGAGCTGGCCAGTAATCTGCCTGCTTATTCCCGGAAGAAACGGTTAGTATGGAAAATTTCCTGAAAATTGATGGGGAATCGGTTTTATGAATCAAAATGGTCTGATGCTTTTTGTTGTAATAGCGATAGCAGTGGCAGCGCTTTTCTCTCTTTTTAAGAAAATATTTGAGAAAATAAAAAGAATATGAATGGGATGGAAGTATGAAATATTTAAAATTGTTAATCATTGGAAGTTTAATTTCTGAGTTTTTGGTGTTAAATTTGTTTGCTGAAGTAACTATTAAACAGGAACAGAAAATCATGGAATCCTTTGAAAAAACAAGAGAATACTATAATAATGTATCTGGCTTTTCAAGTTTAGATAGAACTTTATATGAAAATGAAAAAATGGGTTTTTAGCGTATGGGGCAATTCTTTGTTTAATTCATATAAAATACCGTATATAGATACTAAGAGAGGTACTTATTTTAGGAGTTTTCAGTTGGGGTTGGGAATGCCTGTGCCTTTCCTGAAATTAGCAAGCTTAAGGATAGATGCTGGTATATCAGGGCGTTTCCCTGCAACTTCTGATTCTTTCAATAAATATTATATATTAAAGGAGGAGTCTCCATTTGAGTACAGAAGACAGTGGACTAAAGAAAATATAAAACCACGAATCATAATTGGTTTTAATTGGGAAAATCTTAACGGTGTAATAAATTATTACGAAAGCCAATTTTCATATGGTATAGGATTGGGTCGCTATTTTTAATAGGTTAAAACTATTTTCGAAAGTATACTGATAAAAGGATAAACTATGTCTGAAATTAAAAAAGTGGTGTTAGCTTACTCTGGTGGGCTGGATACGTCTATTATCATCCACTGGCTAAAGAAGAAATATGGCTGTGAAGTGGTGGCTTTCGCCGCTAATATCGGCCAAAATGAGGAGTTGAGCGGGCTTAAGGAAAAGGCGATTAAAACCGGCGCGAGCAAGATCTATGTTGAAGACTTGACTAAGGAATTTGTGGAAGAGTATCTTTGGCCAATGCTCAAAGCTGGAGCTATTTATGAGGATAAGTATCTGCTCGGGACCAGTATCGCCCGGCCATTAATAGCGAAAAAGCAGATAGAGATAGCGAAAAAAGAAAAAGCTGACGCTGTGGCGCATGGTTGTACCGGTAAAGGGAATGATCAACTGCGGTTTGAATTAACTTTTAAAGCGCTTGATCCGAAGATTAAGATAATTGCCCCGTGGCGTATTTGGGACCTGAAATCGCGGGAAGAAGAGATTGCTTATGCCAGGAAATATGATATTCCTGTGCCAGTTACCAGGAAAAAACCTTATTCCAGCGACCGTAATCTCTGGCATATCAGTTTTGAGGGCGGCCTCCTGGAAAATCCTTGGAATGAACCGCCGGAAGATATGTTTTTACTGACTGTGTCCCCGGAAAAGGCGCCCAATAAGACAACTTATGTTGAGATCGGGTTTGTCAAAGGTATTCCAGTCAGCGTTAATGGTGTAAAATATGATGGGGTCAAATTGATAGAAAAGCTGAACAATATAGGCGGTGCTAATGGCATTGGCCGGGTTGATATCGTAGAAAACCGGGTGGTGGGAATGAAGTCGCGGGGAGTGTATGAAACTCCCGGCGGGACAATACTGATGATTGCGCACCAGGCTTTGGAAACGCTCTGCCTGGACCGGCAAACTACAGTTTGGAAGAAAAAGGTGAGCGAGAAGTATGCTGAATTGATCTATGCGGGTTTCTGGTTCACTCCATTACGGGAAGCGCTGGACGCTTTTGTTGATAAGACCCAAACTACCATGAACGGAGCTGTGCGGATAAAATTGTATAAAGGAAATTGCACCGTCGTTGGCCGGAAAGCAGATAAGTCGCTGTACCAGCCAGACCTGGCTACTTTTGAAGCTGATACAGTATATAACCAGCCAGACGCGGCAGGGTTTATTAACCTGTTGGGATTGCCGCTGAAAGTGCAAGCGATCATAAACAAAAAGAAGTGGTAAGTGAGTATAGTAAGTGGTAATTTTTGCAGATTGGAGTTTTGCCATGAAGAAACTATGGGGTGGGCGGTTTAAGGGATCCACGAACAAACAATGCGAGGATTATACTGCCTCCATTCAAGTTGATAAACGACTCTATGCTTATGATATCGCGGGCAGCCTAGCTCATGCTACCATGCTGGCAAGAAGCCACATTATCTCTCTGCGGGACGCGTCGAAAATAGTTGCTGGTTTGAAGGTTATCCTCAAAGAGATCGAAACTAAAAAATTTGTTTTTGAGCAGAGCGATGAAGATATCCATATGGCGATCGAGAAAAAGCTGATCGCTAAGATCGGTCCGGTGGGGGAAAAACTGCATACCGCCCGGTCGCGGAATGACCAGGTACTGCTGGATGTGCGGTTGTTCTTGCGTGATGAGACTGAAGATATCATCCAGAGGATCAGTCAATTGCAGAAGATATTATTGACCGTAGCCGAAAAAAATATCAAGGTCGTGATGCCTGGGTATACTCATATGCAGCAGGCCCAGCCGATATTGTTCAGCCACTATGTGCTGGCCTATTATTTTATGCTCAAGCGGGATAAGGAGCGTTTTGCCCAATGTTTAGTGCGGACCAATGTCCTGCCTTTGGGAGTGGGCGCGTTAGCTGGCGTAAATTATCCGATAAAGCGGGAATTTACGGCTAAATTGCTCAAGTTCCCAAAAGTTAGCGAGAACAGCGTAGATACGGTCAGTGACCGGGATTTCATTATCGAGTTCCTGGCTGCTTCTTCGGTCCTGATCATGCATCTTTCCCGGTTAGCTGAGGAATTGGTACTGTGGAGTTCCAGCGAATTTGAGTTTGTGGAGCTGGCTGATGCTTTCTGCACTGGTTCGTCCATCATGCCGCAGAAGAAGAATCCGGATGTGGCGGAATTGATCCGGGGCAAAAGCGGCAAGATCTACGGTAACCTGATGGCCTTGTTGACCTTGCTGAAAGGATTACCTTTGTCCTATAACCGGGATTTGCAGGAAGATAAAGAGCCGCTGTTTGCTACTGTTGATACAGTCAAAGATACCTTGTCTATTACCGGAGAATTGGTCAAGAGCATGAAGGTCCAGGCAAAAAATATGGCTCATAAAATGGCCAAAGGTTTGATGGAAGCAACAGATATTGCCGATTACCTGGTATTGAAAGGCCTACCTTTCCGGCAGTCTCATTTTATCGTCGGCAGTTTGGTGAAGTATTGTCTGGAACGGCAGAAAGACTTCCACGCTCTAAAGCTAACAGAATACCGGCGGTTCAGCCCTAAATTCAGCCAGGATATTTTTCCCTTCATCAAAATAGAAAATTGCCTTAACCGCAAAAAATCAACCGGCGGCACTGCTCCGCAAAAGGTGCTAGCCAGTATCAAGAAAGAGCAAAAGGATTTTTAGTGAAAAAATCATTCCTGATTTTATGCTTAATCCTCTGGAGTACAGCCTCCTGGACCTTGGAACAGCCTGAAAAGATACTTACTTTGGGAGACAGTATCAAATGGGCTTTGACCAATAACCAGGAACTGTTGACTGCCTCTGAAAAAAGGTATATCGCTGAACAGAAAATTGAAGAAGCGAATTCTTATTTTTTTCCTAAGATCAACCTGTCTGGCGCTTATACCCGCCTGGATGTAAGCATGCCTACCACCTTGCCGCCCAGCTTGGGAGGGTCGAGTTTGGCAGTCGGAGTAAGCAATCATTACGCGGCCAGGATTTCAGTCAATCAGTATCTATTTACCGGTGGCTATCTTGTCAATCAACTCAATATTGCGCAAAAAGATCTGGCTATCGCCAATAAGGAATATGAAACAGTCAGGCGTAAGGTAAGCTTGGAAGTAACCCAGA
>JACRDM010000102.1 GCA_016218565.1 Elusimicrobiota bacterium
TTCAAAAAAATATCGATTATACTAAATAAGGATTTTTTTAACATTACAGTCCATTTCCTGTCAGCTACTTATAAAACTCTATGGCGCCAGGTTCCTCATCTTCAAAGCCATTTTGAAAATACCCGGCGTGGAGATAATGCCGATCAGCTTATTGACCATATAGGCTAATCTGTTTACCGCTAAAAAACGCTTTCGACAATTCCGGCAATACATAATTCTGCGGAATAATTTCCCGGCTGGAAACTTAAAGTTGTTGTATTGAACGACTTGGTGACAATGGGGACATTTTACAACAAGCGTGTCCGGGTTCAGGCTTAGGGCTAGGGCTGATATCGCATACTTGTAAGTGTATTTGAATATGATCGACCTTAGCTTAATAAATTCATCTTCGGGTAGTTCCGTCATGTTGAAAATTTTACCCAGTTCATTTTCGATAAAGTACAGGCGGTCCTTGATCAATCCTTTTCTTAGGCAATGCCTGTACATTTCACTAGCAGGATACGGAAGAATAAAAGCTAGGCCCAGTCCGGATTCCCGATGTTCCTGCCAGAAATCCAGAGTTTCTTTAGCTGTCTTTAGGGTCTCCGCCTTATCCCCAAAGATGAATCCTCCCTGGAGAGAAATATTTCTATCGAGCATGGCATGAACCGCGTGATGAATTTGCTCCGGGGTTGTTTCTTTTTTCATGCTCTTTAACACCCGCGGGCTATAGCTTTCGAATCCGTAAGAGATCATGTAACATCCGGATTCTTTCATGGTATCAAGTAACTCATCTTTGAGTCCGGAGACCCTCAACTGGCAGATCCATTTAACCTCCCAGGGGAGCGTGGCGGCAAAAGTTTTAAACTCCCGGCAGAATTCGTAAACACGTTCTTCATTGCCTGAAAATAACTCATCATATATCCCTACTATGTTTATTCTATATTTTGGAATTACCTTTTTAAGCTCTTCCATAATGGATTTTATGGATCGCTGTCTGTATTTATTACCCGTGGGATGATAACAGAAGGTACACAGAAAGGGACAGGAACGGGAACCTACCAATGGATATTCTCTCGGATTATCATATAAATCGCTGTAATATACATCAGAAGGCCTGGAATTGTCAAGAAAATCAATATAGTTGAAACCTTCAAAATCAGGATAGGGCAAATCATCCAAAGAGTCATTCTGTTTACGCTCTTTGGTCTGTATAAATCTATCGCCGGTAAAATATCCAATCCCGTCCACAGATGATAGATTGCCATTACGGGAAAGGCAGTCGAGCAGTTGAACAGCAGTGACCTCCCCTTCTCCAATCACCGCATAGTCAACTTTTAACGCCCGGCTGATCAACTCCGGTTCGGAAGTAACGATGCCGCCTCCGATGAGTATCTTCGTATTGGTGGATTTGACAATGTTAACGATCTCCCTGATAGTTTTAAACTGAATAGACAATCCGCCGGTCGCGGCCAGATCAAAACTGCCGCGGAGCATCTCGGTCAACCTTTCCGGGTTTTCATAGACATGGCAATGAATGTCGTGTCCAGCCTTTTTTAGGGAAGCTGACACATAGGCGATTCCAACTGGGAACAAAAAGTATTTAGGGGCAATCATTAATATCCTCATTCAGACTATCCTCCGTAAATCGGCGACTTCGACGCATAATATAGATTGTTTAAAGCTTACTAGCTACCCCTACCAGTTCCTCTCCCATTCCGAATTTTGCGGCCAGCCAGCCAATGGGATAGCAAACCCAGGTCAACCAGCGGGAGTGACTATATTCCGCCACGGCGCGCCCCCTGTTTCTTCTTTGCATGAAACTCAACGACAACCAAGGTATAGGGTTGTACCCATAGATGCGGATATCCTTGAAGCCAGCTTCTCTCAATAGACGTCTCAACGATGTCCGCGTGAATAGCTGAAGATGAAACGGGATCCAGGAAGAAATAGAATCACCTTTCAATAACCGCAGGCTTAAACTTTTTCCATGCGGCACATAAACCATGAGCTGTCCCCCGGACTTAAGGAGCCGCCGACATTCCTTGATCACTTCTTTAAGATTGGGGACGTGCTCTAAGACATTGTCCAGGCGGATATAATCAAAATGTTTATCTGGCAGACCGGTCTCCTGCAATTCCCCATGCATAAAATGTCCTTGCGGCAATAATTCTTGGCAGAGCCGAACCGCATCTTTTCCAACATCAACTCCCCAAACTTCATAGTCCCGCTCGGCAAACTCAAAAAGCTTGGACCCATTGCCGCAGCCGAGATCTAAAAGCTTTTTAGCTCCCTTTGGCACACGCTCGAGTGGCCAGGAATGGGGACGGAAGCGCACTTTGCGCCACAGGCGTTTCCATCCTGACACCGGCACCGCAGCCTGCCGCCTCAACTCTTTCGCCTTTGAGCGCCCGGCATTACCGGTATGATCCTTATCGGCCGAAGAATAAAATCCAATGATCTCTTCCCACGACGGCCGCTCCTGAAGATAGACCAGAGAACACTCCGCGCATTGCACATAAGCGCCGCTGCAATCTATATTATCGCGGCGGTTACGGTCGCGAAAAAGATGTCTACTATCCGCTCCGCCGCAGACCGGACAGATATGACGAGCGGCCACTCGAGGCTCGTCTATCATCTTTTCGGGTATCTGCTTATTACCCAGGTTGCTGTAAATATTCAGCCATTCTCGAAAGGTCATCTCTTGCGAGTTGGCTATTTCTGTATAACCCAGCCAGCGATACTCCAAACGGTTGTATTTAATCCAGAACAAGTCTAGTTGCTCCCGGTCGACAACACAGAAATGGTCCGCGAACGCCTGCCAGCTATCTTTAAGAGTCCATTCCAAGGTGCGGCCCACTTTCTCTAAAAATTCAGTAGCCAAATACACCTCGCATACTCTCCAGCAAGCAAAACTTCTTAGCGAGGTAGAAGCTGCTTTTTGTGTTTGGGCATCACTAAATCTCCTTTCATCAAGCGCTACCTCCCAGTATAAGAGCATATCATCTAGCTGCCCGTAGATTAACATATCTGACAGGCCATACATTCTGTACTTGAAGGTGTTCAGACTTACGCCAACGATTCTTTTTCTTTGCCTCTCATAACCGTGACTAACCGGAAATATTTCGGTTATGTTGTATAAATAATCCGCAATATTAGGCGCATACATTCTTTGATCGGTTCTGGTCTTCAGAACATATTCAGCCCCCAGCTCGTGCGCTTTCTTAAGGCCGCTGCTGGTGGAAACGATCTGAAAATTTATATGGCTCACGCCGGCATACGCCGGTTTTTCGTTCAATATTATCGCTACCTCCAATTCTTTAAACCGCCTGAGCGCCGCGGCCTCCTCATCCGACCAGGTTGACAGGATGATAAACGCACTGCTGAAATGCTTCTGGTATATCTTTATGGTCTCCAGAGTAAAATCATTCTGGCTGATAAGCGGCCCCTGTATAACAATTGCCAATCGCCTTTGGTTTTTGATCTCGTCGCTTTGGCTACCAACCGATAATGAATTCATGGGCCGAGAGTGGTAAGTGACAAAGGCTTTTTCTTCATCTTCCACCGCTTCCAACAAGTCCTTTAATAGCCCTTCGCCCCTCCGCCCCAATATTTTCCGAACGCCGCTCCATAAAATTCCGAATAGGGCGGCTATTATTTTTCGCATGACACACGCTCCGAGCGGAAAGAGAACCTGGCTTGTTTGATCAGCTGCTTAATCGTCTTGAGTACCCAGATCTTTTTTAAAATCTTGATAAGAAAAAAAGTCTCCCTATTGGCCGCCGCGACTCTTTGGCTCATTCTGATGAGATAGCCCAGGGGGTAAGCCAGGATGAATCTAAAGGCCGCGCCGGACCTGGAACGCATCATAAATTTTGAAGATAAGAACGAATCCAGCCATTCCGGCACATCAAAGTAGCTGTATAAAAAGAATATCGTATTCTTAAAGGAGTATTCTATATCAGAACGGTAGTCTTTATTATAATCGGAAGGCCGCGGATTATCAATGAGCGCCTCTTTTACGGCTTGATTGGTCAGCGCTGTCCCGGGGAAAAATTCTAATGAATAAAGACTGATCGTCCTGGGTTTGGGCAAAGCTCGAATCAGGCTCAGGGTTTCGAGCCACTCTCCATTCTTTTCATAAGGATTATCCAGGATAAAACCATAATCAGCGCTCAAACCACGTTTTTGATATTTTGCCACCACCTGCGCGGCTTGTAAAACATCCTCTCTGGTCACGGGTCGTCTGTAAATATCTCTTAGCACTCTTGGTGAGCCGCTTTGAACGCCAAAAGCAATAACCCTTAACCCGTTATCAACCAATAATTTGATCTTTTCAGCGGTTGCATATTTGGGGATGCCGTTAACTGAAAAAGGCAGTTTCAGCTCATTCTTTACAAAACAGGTTATGGCCCTTAACTCACCAATATCTCTGGCCATAAAGTCATCATCATTGAAAGTCAAAAATTTTACGCGCGGGAAATTTTGTAAATGCGCCTTTAATTCATTTATAACCCGTTTTACAGACGCCAATCTGTACCATCTCTTTCCAGAGTCCCCCGCTATCTTAGAATATATAGAATTTGAGCAATACGCGCAGGCCAGCTTACATCCTCGCTGGCTGTAAAAATAAAAACTGTCAAAAGAATTGGAGCGGATAGCTGGAGTTATCTTTTCTATCCTGATATAATTGTAATAGTAGCTTGTTTCGAATCTATAATCAGGATACGGCAATTCATCCAGATCATTCACAAAATATTCCGCCCGATTAACAAATATCCCCCCCCCTTTTTCTTTATAGACAAGGTTGGGAATATGGTTAAAGGAAGGACTTTCTTTTTGGATGGCGGAATACAATTGCTTTAATGGTTCTTCGCCTTCTCCGACACATACATAATCGGAAAATTCAAGAGATTCTTTGGGCCGAGCCGTAGGATGCACACCTCCTAATACCACGGGGATCTTGAGCTTATACCGTATATCTTGAATTATGGGCATAAATATGCTGACATCCTTAGACATTAAAGAAAAGCCGACAAGCTTAGAACCTTTTACTATTGCCAAAATCTGCTCTTTTAATCTTTTATGGAGGATACTACAGTAATTCATATAAATAGCTTTAACCGGAACATCGTTGGCTTGAAGATAACCGACTAACGACTTAATTCCGTCTTCATGGGTAGGGGCTCCATTGGTAATTAATGTGACCATCTGAGTTTAATCTTCTCTGTCGAGATTATTTGGTTAGGTGGATTAGTCAGGCATCGCTGGCTTTCGTAGAAAAAGCTTGGCGAGTTCTGCTGCGGAAGTACTCGACCCCTGGTCCAATTCCGTAACGTAAAACACACCGTACCCAGTAGAAACCTTTCAGCCACCACGGTGGTATGAAGCGATAGATTTTTAGACCTAGCCATACGAACAATAGTATCCTGATTCCAAGCAAGGTGCGAAGTTCTTGAGCCGTATTCCGACTCAATCCGGAGTTAATCGAGCACAGACCCATTTTTGCCGTTAGCAGTAAAATAATAAATGCTTTCCAGTCTTTATTGATAATCGATCGCGTTTTTTTCAGGTCATATCCATACTCTGGAAGATTCATAGCCTTCGCCGGACCGGAGAAACAAAGCTGAGCCGCTTCAGATTTTGCAACGAAACCAGGTTCTCGATATACTACGGCCAGTCTGGGCGCCAGGCAGAACATAAATCTCTGGGATAGCAAGATGAGGGAAAGTGAAACATGAAAAAATTTGCTATCCAAAAATTTGCCGAGTACGGCCTCACCTATTTTCTGCTCTTTACGCACAATAAGCCCGGAAACAAAGATTATCCTGGTAAATAAACTATAATCCGGCACACTCTTGAGGCTTTCAAAAATTTCAATGGATTTACTGCCTGCCTCCCAATTACTCACTTCGCTTTCTGTCTTTGCCGCGGCCAGGACAGCAACTGTGGGTTGATAGCTAGCAACAAACTCCAAGACATTACGGACCGCGCCTTCCAAAATAGCATCATCGTCGCTAAGAAACCAGATATAGGCAGACCGAGCCAGAACGTAAAGTTTTAAGATATTTCGATCAAAGCCGATGTTTTCGGTATTTTTTGAATAAAAAAGATTACCCATATCCTTTTGAAATCGAGCCACTACCCCGGCTGTCTGATCAGTTGAACCGTTATCAGAAACCAATACTTCGATACGGTCATCATTCTGTTTTCTCAGCCGGCCTAACTGCTTCTCTAAATATACGGCGCGGTTGTAGGTCGGGATAACAATTGTCAAAAGAGTATCTTTTTTCTTCATAAGCCCCTCAGGATACTATAGTTAACCTAAGATAAAAAGGCCGTTCATAAAAAATTGGAGCGTAACGCCAAAGCCAATCGATCTCTCCACGATAAATCTGAGGCCCTCACCATCACCGGCCCTTCAAAGCAAAGAATATTTACTAATAAAGCCGTGCCGCAGATTAGAAGCAAGCCGCCCCATCCCCACGTCGCCGGAACCAATGGCGTAAACATCACCAGGACCATACTAGGCGCCGACTTCAAAATCACTTTCGCAAAA
>JACRDM010000018.1 GCA_016218565.1 Elusimicrobiota bacterium
GTTTTGGTCCAATTCCGCTGTCAGTACTCCGGCACTTAATAATTCCCCGGCCTGGTCTTTTATGGCTTTGGCTTTTTCGATGAGGTCTTTTTGCTAGAGGGCTTTCTTTTTTGACTTCTGGAGGCATTTCTGGGTAAAGGTCCTGGCTGTGGCGTATTCTTTCCTAGTCAGCGCTTGCCAGGCTTGATCGGTGTTCTCGTCGGCGTGTATTAGTGCGGTCGCGAAAAGTAACAAAATCCCTAAAATTCCCACTGCTTTTCTGCGCATTTGCTCCTCCCAACCAAGAATAAAAAAGCCATAAAAAAACTTTCTATGGCCTATAGTGATTAGCGTTATTCATTAACAAAAACTAATGAATAGGCCTAATGACTATCAAACCGCGGCTGTAGGTAAGGTATTGTCAAGAACTTTTTTTACAGAATTATTGAGTCGACGCAAGAAGCGGGCAGATTCTAAGAAGACGCAAAGAGAAAAATAGCCGTCTTTGAGACGGCTCACATCCGTCAAGCCACCCTCTTCGAGGGTACATTCTAACTACTAATACCATATGGATTAGTACTTGTCAAGTATTAATTACTACTTTATTTACTACTTTATTACTACTTTAGTAGTTATTAGTATTTGATTAGTATTTACAATAAACAAACCCCTGCACGTTTCCATGCAGGGGTTTGTTTTAGCTTTTACTTTCCTATACGCTATTATCCGCTACCCACTATCCGCTATTATTAATACTGCGGCATTTGTGGCATCTGTGGCATTTCTTTCTTCTCTTCCGGCTTATCAGTAATCAAGGTCTCGGTGGTCAGCAACAAGGCGGAAATACTGGCCGCGTTCTGTAAAGCGGTCCTGGCAACTTTGGCCGGATCAACTATACCTGCTTTGACCATATCCACGTATTCGCCAGTTTCCGCGTTCAGACCTACGCCATACTTCTCTTTGCGAACCCGGTCCACTACGATGGAGCCTTCCATTCCGGCATTCTCGGCAATTTCCCTGATCGGCTGTTCGAGGGCTCTGCGAATAATAGTAACACCGGTCTGCTCATCGGCATCATCGGCTTTTACTTTTTCCAGCACGCTGACGGCGTTCAGCAGGACGATACCGCCACCCGGAACTATGCCTTCTTCCACACCGGCCCTGGTAGCATGGAGAGCATCTTCAATTTTAAACTTTTTGCTTTTCATCTCGGTCTCGGTAGCTGCACCGACATTGATGACTGCTACGCCGCCGACTAATTTAGCCAGACGCTCTTGCAGTTTTTCTTTGTCATAATCAGAAGTGGTTTCTTCGATCTGCTTGCGGATCTGGGAAATTCTCTTTTCGATGATTTTCTTGTCGCCTTCGCCGCCGACTATAGTGGTGTTTTCTTTATCCACGGTCACCCTCTTGGCTTTGCCAACCATGGTCAGGTCAGCCTTGTCCATCTTGATGCCAATATCTTCACTGATGACCTGGCCACCGGTGAGAATAGCGATATCTTCGAGCATTTCTTTCCTTCTGTCGCCAAATCCGGGAGCTTTCACTGCGGTGCATTTTAAGGTGCCTCTTAGTTTATTAACTACCATGGTAGCCAAAGCTTCGCCTTCTACTTCATCCGCGATAATAACGAACGGCCGGCCGGTTTGGGCTATTTTTTCCAATACTGGCAATAAGTCTTGCATGGAAGATAGTTTTTTATCTGTGAGCAACAGATATGCGTCTTCAAGAACTGCTTCCATTCTTTCCGGATCAGTGACAAAATAAGGTGAGACATAGCCGCGATCAAACTGCATGCCTTCCACCACTTCCAGGGTGGTTTCCATAGACTTGGCTTCTTCTACGGTGATTACGCCGTCTTTGCCTACTTTTTCCATGGCTTCAGCGATCAGGTTGCCGATCTCTTTATCATTGGCGCTGATAGCCGCAATCTGGGCGATCTCTTCTTTAGTATTTACTTTCTGAGACACTCTCTTGATTTCTTTGACTACTGCATCTACGGCTTTCTCAATACCTTTTTTAATATGTAAAGGATTGGCGCCAGCCGTAATATTTTTTAAACCTTCTTTCATAATTGACTGGGCCAGAACCGTTGCCGTGGTTGTACCATCACCGGCAACGTCATTGGTCTTGGAAGCCACTTCTTTGACCAGTTCCGCGCCCATATTTTCAAACGGATCTTCCAACTCTATCTCTTTGGCAATGGTCACACCGTCATTGGTAATAGTCGGCGAGCCGAACTTTTTATCTAATACCACATTTCTGCCCTTGGGACCAAGGGTTACTTTCACCGCATCAGCCAGGACATTGATACCTTTTAATAATGATTGTCTTGCTTCTTCCCCAAACTTTAAAATCTTTGCCATTTACCTCAACCCCCTTTACTCTGCTATGCCCATGATATCGTCTTGGTGCATAATGAGATATTCGACGTCATTAATTTTTACTTCCGTTCCAGAATACTTGCCAAACAAGATCTTGTCGCCTACTTTGACATCCATGGCAATTCTCTTGCCATTATCATCGGCCTTACCGGGACCAACCGCGATCACTTCCCCTTCCTGCGGTTTTTCTTTGGCTGTGTCAGGGATAATAATGCCTCCCTTTTTCATTTCTTTAGCCTCTAGGGCTTTTACCAACACTCTGTCTCCAAGCGGTCTTAACTTCATAATATCTCCTCCTTTCCTTTTTATTATTGTGTCATCTTGCTGTTTGCCAGCTCATAAAAAGCAGAAACCTACAACCAAGCGCAATTGTAAGTTGGCACTCCTTATTTTTGATTGTTGCTATTTTATCAAATACTGTTTTTTTTGTCAAGTGTTTTTTTGAAGAAAATATTTATCTGCCTATGCAGTTGACACCACCATATACCGCAGGCAGTAGTTTACGAGGTTAAATTTTTCACATGAACAGGATTAATCATAATGGCCTGCTGAACCAAACGATAGAAAAGCATACCCCGGGATTTGGAGGTTCTACGGTTAAAGCGA
>JACRDM010000108.1 GCA_016218565.1 Elusimicrobiota bacterium
CCAACAATAAAAACAGATAATCCTTTACTATTTACATATGAACTTATTGCCGGCAAATCCGGATACGCGGTGCTGGAATTTTCCCAACCGTCAGTCATCGCCAGAATGAACTTCCGTCCTTTTCTTGAACTCAAGTCTGTGACTGCCTGGCCGATAGCATCGTATAACGCGGTCTTCCCGCCCAAATCAGCATAATTAGTGATACCATTGATGAGCTGACCGTGATTAGTGGTAAATCCCTGGGTGACCACTACCTTATGGTCGAAATTAATTATCTCAGCTTCATCTTTCGTCCCTAATTGGTTAACAAAATTAATAGCGGCCGTATCCAGGGATCCGGTCGCTCCGGAATATTCCATACTCCCGCTTCTATCCAAAACCAAGACAACCGAAAGCGGATCAGTACTATTATCAACATTCTTTACTTCATCCACCGGAGTGGGATTGCCGTTTTCAACAAGGCTGAAATTCCCCTTTTCAAATCCAAACAACGGTTGATCATTCTGCTCGGTAATTGAACAAAAGGCGCGAGTATAAGGGAAATCCTTTGTTTCCACCTGGGTACAAACCGCGCTAATGGCATATATCGAGCTGGTCGGCTCACTCAAGATAGGCGTGGTTTTCTTTTCACAAGCATTCAAGAAAAACAGCCAGCCGCTAATAAATATTAATAATTTCTTTTCCATTTATTCCAATCCATCCTCGCGAAATTATATTGCGCGCCTATTTGGAAAATCATGTTAGTAGCATAAAAACTGCCCGGCTCTCTGATTAAGTGATACCTGATCTCAGGAATTAAAACCAAATTCTCAGCCACGTAATAATTGAACCCAGCCGTTATGTTATAACCAAAAAAAGAGTATTCATGTTCTAATTTTCCGCTGGCCGGCGTGTCCAGAGTGATTAGATCATAATAAAAACCCGCTCCCGGCCCGATAAAAAGATTAATTTTATTTTGCGCGTCAAAGCCATAAAGAAAGCCGGCATTAAAAGAGGTAATTTTTTCACTCATGCCATAAAGACCAGCCGGCATGATTAAAGGCATATAGTCATAATTCATGGTAACAAACATATTAGGCCTAGCGCCGGCATTGGCTAGGCCGATACGTAATTCTATCTTAGCGGAAAGATTATTCTTATATTTTTTATAACCATCTACTAAAAAATTTTCACCCGCGCCTCCCCCGCCGCTAAAGATCAGCATTTTGCCTGTCTTACTATTTATTTTTTCCGCGGCAATTTCATCAACCACGGATTCTGGCTCCTCAGCCAAAGAAATCCCCGCTAACGGTGCGGCGAATGAACCAAGTATGACTAATAAAATTACGATTGTTCTTTTCATTTTATCCTCTACCATTATATTCATGTTAAGATTATACTATATTTTCAAATAATTATCCATATTTATTTATCTATATCTCTTTAATAATTCAGGAAGCCCTTTTTTCCCTCTCTATACTTGCCTTACTTCTTTTTGCTGAGCACTTTCCAGAAACAAAAAATAGTCATTCCCAGGATAAAGCCCCACGATAAAGTAATAAAAACCCATCCGCCGTTAGTCATCTCAGGTTCCCTCTCTTTCCACGCCTGTCTTTCTTTTTTTCCACGCAAACCTCACGGCTAAAGCCAGCCCCATAAATAGCGCTAACAGCAGCAGACGCACTGCCAGCACTACGGGTTTATTGGCCGGGCTCACATTCTTCATGAGTATAGTCGGAATACCTTCCTGGCCAAGCCAGAATCCCAATATCGTTATCAGAAACAGAGGAGTAATATACTTGATTACGAATTTATAGAACCCGGGTATCTTAAGGTCAGCTCCTTGATGCATCTCAGCCCACGCCTTTTCCAGGCCAAAGATCCAGGAAAAAAGGAACGCCTCAATCGTCCCAAACAATACCAGACAAAATGTCCCGCCCCAGAAATCAAGCTCATCCACTACGCCTTTACCCAGGCCAAAGATCGCGGGCTGGCACAGGATAAAAGTAGCCACGCCAAAAATCAAGACCGCCTTTTTCCGGTTAAACCGGAATTCATCTTCTAAGAAAGCTACTGCTGGCTGCGCCAACGAAACAGAAGAGGTGATACCTGCCAGGAATAATAACATAAACCACAAAAAGGCTAAAATAACCCCGAGCGGGATCTTGCCAAAGATCAAGGGCATGGTCACAAATCCCAGGTTAAATGATCCTCCCTTGGCAATAGCCAGGATATCAACCGGGCCAAAGAAAGCAAAAGCTACCGGTATGATAATACTGCCGCCCAAGATCACTTCAGCAACTTCATTGGTCCCCACTGCGGTCAAACCATTTAAAACCACATCGTCTTCTTTCTTTAAATAACTGGCATAGGTCAGGATCACTCCAATGCCAACACTTAACGTAAAGAAAATCTGTCCTGCCGCGGCCAGCCAAGTTTTGGCACTTTTTAAGGCGCTAAAATCAGGATTCCACAAATAACCGAATCCCTTGGCTATATTCCAATCCGGCTGCGCCGGGTCGGGTGTTCCCAGGAACAGCACCCGCAGAACAATGACCAAGGCAAAAACAAAGAGCATAGGCAGGGCGATCTTGCACAGCTTCTCGATCCCGCCTTTAATGCCATAATAAAGTATCCAGATATTCATGATGAAAGTGATCAGGAAAAAGAAATAAGCGCTGCCCAGTCCAGTGAAATACTCGTTGTTTTGCAGGCCTTGGAACGCGCTTAGGAATGCTTTCATGGTTTCTTGGCTGGTCGCGGTGGCATATTTACCGCTCAGGGCAAAATAGCTATAAGCTAAGAGCCATGATTCTATATAGGTATAGTAAATGAAGATAACCAGCGGGCCAAAGATACCAATGACCCCAAAATACCTGATGAAGCGGTTCTTCTTCCAGGTACTATGGAAAATTCCCGGTGCAGTGGAATGCTCAAACCCGCCACCATACCTACCCAGGGTCCACTCTATCCACATTAAAGGTATACCTAATAATAGTAAAGCTACAAAATAAGGTATCATGAAAGCGCCGCCGCCGTTTTGCGCTGCTTGTACCGGAAAACGCAGGAAGTTACCTAACCCTACGGCGCTGCCGGCCACAGCCATGATCACACCCAAACGTGAACCCCAACTCTGTTTCATTGGCTGACCTCTTTAATTTCTGGTAGATTTTTTCAATAGACCTTTTATTGCACGACAATTTCTAATTCTTTTTTTATTCTTTCCATCAGAGCCTTCCTGGCGGGAGTTAGCAAACCTCCAAAATGCAATCCCAGGAATAAGCTGGCCTGGGTAGGATCGCTCTGCCAGGGCCAGATAGCCGCAAAATATACAAACTCCGGGTCACTGGTATTAAGATAAAGAGTTTGCTCTTTTCTGATCCCGTTCAAGGCCTGAATAATTTCCAAATCACCCATTTCCCTGGCCGGCTTTTCACCGGCTGCCTTGAAGGGAGCTTTAAAATATTTTTCCAGCAGGGCCAGCAACAGCAATAGCTTTTCTTCAGTCACTACCATTCTGGTCCTTACAAACTGCAGGTCCTGGTTAAAATAGATATTTTCCGGCGCAAAAAACATTTTTAGTTCTTTAATCATTCCTTTAAAAGATTCCTGCATGGTTTCTCCTCATTATACTATTCTGGCAGCGCCCAAATCTTCACCCCCCCGCGATCGCCGCCGCTGGCCAGCAATTTCTCATCAGGCGAAAAGGCTACCGCAGTGATCACTTCATTTCGGCAGTCATATACTTTGCCTTCCTGTTTCATTACTGACCATAGCCTGATGGTCCCATCAGCGCCGCCAGAAGCAATTAAATTACCTGACCGGGAGATAGCTACACTTTCTACGGTATTGGTATGGCCGCGGTATGTTCTGATACACTGGCCGGATTTTAAGTGCCATAATTTTACCGTGGTATCATCGCTGCCTGAAACAACATAGTTCTTGGTTAGAGCGCAAGCCACTGTATTTACCCAGGAATTATGCCCTCTGTAGGAACGAACCCGTTGGCCGGTTTTTACAGACCATAATCTGACTGTATTATCTGTTCCGGCAGATATCAGGTACCGGCTTTTTGGTGAAAAGCATAAGGCCCGTGGAGTATGAGCTATTTTTTGTGGCCGGAATACCTTGAATATCCTGATACATTTTTCAGTAGCCAGGTCCCATAAACGCAAAGTCCGGTCAGCGCTGGCCGAGGCCAGTAATTGCCCCTCAGGTGAAAAAGCAATTGATCTCACTCCTAACGAATGTCCCCGGAAAGTATGGGTACATTTGTTTTTTTCAATTGACCATAGTTTCACGGTTTCATCAAGACTGCCTGAAGCAACATATTTGCCGTTATGCGAAAAAGCCACGGACATGACTGAATTGGTATGCCCTGTAAACGTACACAGGACATTACCTGTTTTCAGGGACCATATTCTGACTGTTTTATCCGCGCCGCCGGAAGCAATATATTTGCCATCAGGTGAAAAAGCCACCGCCAGGATTCCCTTAGTGTGTCCCTTCAGTTCCCGATATAACGATCTACTGACTGCTTCTTTGCGGTTATACCCAAATAACGCAACTAAAGCTATAACTAATATAAACCAGATCCATTTACGCATTAATCAGACTCTCTCATTTTTTATTTTCAACGTTGATTCCTTTGGCTTCCAAAGCATTCCTAATCAAGTCGCGGCCGGGATACTTCCCTGGCTTTACGATCTTGCTAAGTTCCGCTACATACTGGTCGCCTAATTTCATGAATTCGCGGGCGGCCCAATAGACAGTTTCCCCGGATTCGTGTTTTAACATTTTTCTTAAGTAACCAGGTTTCTTTTTTGGCGACAGGTGGTCATATTCTATTTTGCTGATAGCTAATTTAGCCACGTCACGATAATCTTGATGAGCCATTTCTGCTGTCAGAAAAGGAATGGCTCCTTCCCGGCTGATCATAGCTAAGGCATACATAGCCTGTATTTTTAATGTTGCATCCTCGCTTTTCAGATACTGTAGTGCAGTATCATAACCCGCACTGTCACCTAATTCGCCCAAAGCCCTGGCAGCATACAACTTCAAGGCTGGATCAATATCTCTTAAGACTGCTTTTAACTTCTCAATTGAGGTCTTATCACCTACCGACCCTAATGAAACTGCGGCAATCTGCCGGCAAAAGCGGTCAGGGCTATGCTCCATATACCATTCTACTATTTCCCTGGCCCGCTGATCAGCGAATTCTGCTAATTTCAGCATGATCTCGCTTTTAGCCGGAGTAGACACTATAAATTTACCCATAATAGTGTTGATCGGCTGGTCTTCCTTGCTCTCCTCCAATATTTTAATCAGTGCGGAGGAACCCTCTTGTTTTAGTTTATTGAAATTATCTTCATTAATGGACAGGTGATTTTCCTGATTAAGATAAAATATCTCATCACTGATCCCCTCCCCAAAAACCGGGTATACCAAACCCATTGACGACCATAAAAGCAACAATACTATTTTTCTCATCTAGCCTCAAAACCGGCCAACTGGCTAACTCTAATACCGGTATCTACCATCAGATTGAAATGCGTTCTCAATCAATTCAATACCTTCACCGCTGATACTAACCACGTCAAAACGTATATCCTGATCCATGATCCCCCGGCTTTTTAGGTAACCCAGCGCGGCTTTTATTATTTGTCTCTGTTTGAAACTATTGACTGCCTGTTGTGGTAAGCCATACTCGATATCCTGGCGGGATTTTACTTCTACGAATACCAGGGCTTCCCGGTCCAAGGCAATGATATCCACCTCTCCTCTAGCACTACGCCAGTTCTGTTCCAGTATTTTATATCCCAGATCGCGCAAATAATCAGCGGCTTTCTCTTCACCGGCAAATCCTTTGCAGCGGTTATCAACTTTGGACACGCGAGGCCTCTCTTACCGGAGAAAAAGTCTGCCGGTGACATGGACATGGCCCGTACTTGGTCAAGGCCGCCAAGTGCTTTTTGGTGCCATACCCTTTATGCTGATTAAACCCGTACCAGGGAAATTGCTTATCGAGCTCCTGCATCAGCTTATCCCGGTACACTTTGGCCACTATACTAGCCGCGGCTATTGAGGCGCTGATAGTATCCCCCCTGATTATATTCTTTTGCGGTAGCGCGGTATCTTTTAGCTTAACCGCATCGAGCAATAAAAAATCCGGGGTTACCCCCAGATTTTTTATGGCTCTTTTCATAGCCATTTTTGTAGCTTCTAAAATATTATGGCGATCGATGAGTTCAACGCTTACTTCACCGATTCCCACTGCCACTGCTATTTTATATATTTCCTGGAATAGCGCCGCCCGGTTCTTTTCAGATACAAGTTTAGAGTCATTCAAATTCGGCAGAAAGGTAAATGGCGGTAATATTACCGCGCCAGCCACTACCGGCCCGGCCAGAGGACCGCGACCAGCCTCATCAATCCCAGCCACCAGCTTGGCCCCAGCAAGATAACACTGCTCTTCAGTTACGTAAAGCTGGCGTACCCTCTCTTTTTCTCTGTTTTCATTCTTTAGCATTGAGGTGTGCGCTGAACCGAAATTTTTTCCTTTATTTTGGCTTCCTTGCCTTCTTTTGCCCTGAGGTAATACAATTTTGCCCGGCGCACTCTGCCTTCCCTTATCCGTTCCAACTTAACAACCCGCGGGGAATTAATTGGAAAGGTCCGCTCCACACCTATGCCGAACGAGATCTTTCTGACCGTGAGAGTTTCATTCAGTCCCCCGCTTTTACGGGCAATAACAGTGCCTTCAAATATCTGTATCCGTTCATTGTCCCCTTCCACGACTTTGGTATGTACGCGCACCAGATCCCCCGGCCTAAAACATGGGATATCTTTCCTCAACTGCCGGTCCTGCACTATTTTCATCAAATCCATGTTCTACTCCTTCTTTGGCTTCACTGGGTTCAGCCTGATTAAAAGCGAGCCTGATGAGCTTTTATTTTTGTTGATTTCAAATAATGGGACCAGATATCGGGCCTGTTCTTTTTGGTTAATTTTTCTGCCTGTTTCTGCCGCCAGGCGGCGATCAATTCGTGATTCCCGCTTAATAAGACGCCGGGGACCTTCATTTTCTGATAGACGGCCGGCCTGGTATAATGGGGCCAATCCAGCAACCCGGTATAAAAAGAATCTTTTTCGTAAGACTCCTGTTTGCTAATCGCTCCCGGTAATAACCGGACCACTGACTCGATCAGAATCATTGCCGGGACCTCGCCGCCGCTAACCACAAAATCACCGATCGAGATCTCTTCATCCACTAATTTGCTTTTAGCCCGGTCATCGATACCTTCATAACGGCCGCACAAGATGACCAGGTGTTTCTTTTGCGCCAGGTTCCGGGCTAAATCCTGGTTTAAGATCCTGCCTGGCGGAGACAGCAGGACCACATAGCTATTTTTCGCGGATACTTTTTTCACGGCCCTGAACAGTGGCGCGCATTTCAGCACCATGCCGGCTCCGCCGCCGTAAGGAGCATCATCACAAGTCTGGTGCCTGCCCTCGCCGAATTTCCGCAGGTCAACCAGGTTGATGCCTACTGCTTTTTTCTTTTGCGCCTGTTTAATTATTGACTCTTCCAGGAAACCCTTAAAAATTCCCGGGAAAAGAGTGATAACATCTATTTTCAACCAGCCCCCACTGTCTGAAGTCGCACAAGTTAGACTCCACTTCGTTCCGCTAACTGATTATCCCCTGCTGATCCCGATTTTATCGGGATCAATCCCCCCTAGTCCCGATCAGATCGGGACTGACCGGGAGAACAGGCAACGCGGAGACAGGCACAGATTTCTAAATGATTGCGCCGCTTACAAACTCTTGATTAAATCTGCCTCCCCTGTTAGATAATTTATATCTAACCGGGTGAATAATCTGATTTTTAATCTGTGTAATCAAGACATCCTGAGGTTTATAGGATGTCTATTCAATAATTTCCAAAACGATCCGTTTCCTGGCTTTCGCTCCAGCCGCGCCGATCAACAAACGAATGGCTTTTACTATCCTGCCTTGTTTGCCGATCACCTTGCCGATGTCCGGTTGGGCGACTTTTAATTCCAATATAATGGCTTGTTCACCTTGTATTTCAGCCACGCTTACTTTATCTGGCTCGTCTACCAATGCTTTGACGATATACTCTACCAGCTCTTTTAAATTACTCAGCATCAGAACCTCCATCTCAACAACGAATACGATGACACGCTTATATGATTATACGATGACACGCAAGTATTTTCTCTTTCTTATCATCCTATCATCGTATCATCGTTTTGTTTCTATGTTTCAGGTTAAAGTTTAAGGCCGACCTGGAGCAGGATTTTTCTTACGGTATTGGTGGGTTTAGCGCCTTTCTTGTACCAGGACATGATTTCTTCCTGTTTCAATCCCGTCAGCTGAGGACTGGTAAAATGGCTGTACTGTCCCAAAATTGCCACTACCTTGCCACTGGATGCCCGGGATTCATCTTGCGCCACGAGCCTGTAGAAAGCTCTGTGCGGAGCCCCTTTACGCTGCAATTTCAATTTCAATGCCACGTTAAACACCTCATTTTCTTTTTTTGAAATTGTTGAAAAAACACAACCATCTCCGATTTCACAGATTTAAAAAAGATTACGCCGATTAAGTACCGAAGATATTAGCGGTATAATCATTTAAAAATCTGGGTAATCGCTTCATCTGCTTTGGCGCGCAGACACTGTATCGCGGCGGTGACATCACCGCTTTTGAAAACATAGCTGCCAGCTACGATAAAAGACGCGCCGGCAGCCACCACCTGGGCTACATTTTTGGCGCTGATACCGCCATCAACACCCAACTCTATTTTATTCTTCTGCCGATCGATCATCTGTCTCACTGTTTTTATCTTCGGCAGCAGCGCCGGCATAAAATTCTGCCCGCCAAAACCCGGCTCTACTGTCATCACCAAGATTAGGTCCACTTTTTTCAATACTGACTCGATGATTTCCGGAGCTGTTCCGGGTTTTACGGAAACGCCGGCTTTTACGCCAGCTTTTTTTATTTTGTCAATGGCCTGACGCAAATTTTTAGTGGCTTCCGCATGCACGGTAATTATATCACTGCCGGCCTCTAGGTAATCCTGAATATGCTGCTCCGGGTCGACAATCATTAAGTGGGAGTCAAACGGCAATTTTGTTTTCGACCGTAAGGCTTTAATGACCAGCGGACCGATAGTTAAGTTAGGCACAAATACGCCATCCATGATATCTAAGTGCAACCCATCTGCCCCGCCCTTTTCCAGCAGTTTCACTTCGTCTGCCAGCCGGCTCAGGTCACAGCTCAAAATAGACGGCGCAATCTTGATCATTGCAGCTGCCTTTCTTCGGCTAAAACTTCATTCACGTATATTTTGGCTTTGGCTTTACCCTTGACGCTCACTGCCACGTTTAGCTTAGTGCCGGGCGCCTGGGCCTGGTTAAGCACTTCTCTTTCTCCCTGCTCATCAGCGACCATAATCCTGACTCGCTTTTCGAGTAATCCCTGCGCCACTTCAAAATGGATCATCTTCACCGTGGGCGACGCTAACTCTTCGCCAGACGTTACACTGATCACCAATGATACTGGAGTATCTGGTGATAGCGGCGCATTAGGTTCCGGGAGTTGGTTCACTACTGTTCCGGAATTAATATTATCATTTACTTCGGTCGTAACCTGATCCACCTTTAAACCCATTATTTTAACGATCCGGTCCACTTGCTCATAAGGACGGCTCAAAAGATTCGGCATTACCGCCCCTTCGCCGATCACCCCGGCGCTGACGATCAAATTTATACTGCCGCCTTTTTCTACGGTCGTCCCGGCTACCGGGTCCTGCAGCGCTACCGTATCCAGGTCCTGGTTAGAGTAGACCCGCAGCGTTTCACCAATAATAAGTCCGGTCTGCCGTAAAACTATTTCGGCGTCCCGCCATAATTTACCGGTTACGTTGGGAGTATTCACCTTCTCCGAACCGCGGCTGACAATGACTTTTACTTTCCGGCCAGGTTTTACCTTGCTGCCTGGTAAAGGCGACTGGGAAACGATCGCGCCAGCTGGAATAGCGGCATTATACTGGTCGCCGTTTTTTACCAGGAATAAATTCAAGGTCGTTAGTTTATCATATCCTTCCTGCAGGGCAAAACCCGTCAAATCAGGCACTGCCACATCAGTATCGTGCCTGATCAGCATAAACATCACTAAGTTCACCGCAAAATAAAGCGCGGCAGCGCTGATCAATAGTAAGATGCTAACCCGGGTAATTTTTTTCACAAGTTAGACTCCACTTCGTTCCGCTAACTGATTATCCCCTGCTGATCCCGAATTAGCGGGATCAAACCCGCGGGGACAGGCACAGATTATCACGGAGATTACACAGATTACGTAAAAATATAGGCTTTAAACTCGGTGTAATCTTTGTTAATAATCTGGGTAATCAAGTATAGAAAACTTGTACTATACTATGAGATTATTTTAGGCAGACCTGCCATTTTCATATTTTTATCCATTTTCTCCAAAAGCTCGATCCGTTTCGCGAGCGGCGGATGCGTGCTGAACAAGCTGACAAAACCGCCGCCAGTCAAAGGGTTTACAATGAGCATATGCGCGGTGCTGGGATTGGCCTTCAGCGGTATCTGCTTGCCGGCCTCAGACAACTTCCGCAAAGCATTGGCCAGGAATACCGGCCGACCGGTTATTTTAGCGCCGCTTTCATCAGCCATATATTCCCGCGAACGGGAAATGGCCATTTGTATTAGAATAGCGGCAAGCGGAGCTAGGATGATCATAAATAACGCTCCCAACCCGCCGCCTTCGTCATCTCTGTTCCTGCCTCCGCCGCCAAAGATCATGGCAAATTGGCCTAACCTGGCCAGCATCGTGATCGCTCCGGCAAAGGTCGCCGCAATGGTTGAGATCAATATATCCCGGTGTTTGACATGACTCAGCTCATGAGCAATCACGCCTTCTAATTCCGGCTGGTTCAAAATATCCAGTATTCCCCTGGTTACCGCTACTGCGGCATGCTGCGGATCCCGTCCAGTGGCAAAAGCATTAGGAGTCGGAGCATTAATGATATATAATTTAGGCATGGGAAGTTCTGCCTTAACCGTCAAATTTCTGACGACCTTGAATAATTCTGCCTCATCTTCTTCCTTGACCATTTTTGCCTGGTACATCATTAAAACTATAGAATCGCTGAACCAGTACATGACAAAATTAGTTACCACGGCAAACATAAAAGCCATGATCATTCCTTGTTGCCCGCCGATAGCCTGACCGATCCAGGAAAGCAGCGCTATCATGATAAACATTAAGCTAAAAGTTTTAATTGAGTTCACTTTGTTAGACCTCCTTAAATAGGCACAAAGTTAAAAAAAAGTACTTGGCACAAAGGCACAAAGTTTTAATGCAGGAGCAGGCACAAAGAAAGTACAAGAATAAAGCACAGATCGAAATAAAATTACTAATCTTTTACTCTGTACCTCTGTGCCTAACATTTAACCTCCTGCTTTCTTTTAACTTTGTGCCTGGTATTTAAACCTTTGTGCCTTCTAATGGGACTGGCAAATCCTTCGCATAATGGACTCTACATCCTGCACTCTTAAATCGGTGTTCACGCAGGGACCGAATGGACGCTGATTGACCACGGCATGCACCGCTACCGGATAGGTGTCAATGATACCATTGGCCAACTCTTTCTCGCAAGCTACCGCGATTACCGTATCAGCCTGGGTATCTTCCAGAACCTGCCGCGCCAGCCTTCCGCCAGTCGCGACAGCAAGTTTCACAGCATATTTTTCACTCAATTCCAGCAAATCTTTTATCTTGCAGGTGCCGCATTTCCGGCAATTTTGCGCATCTTCCACGATATTATTTTTACAATCTTTGTTCTGCAGGCAGCTGGGAGTCAGGATGAGTATCTTCTCTACTTTTCCCTTTTTACCGCGGCGCAGGCGATTATTCAGGTTTATTAAATACGCTTCAGTCTGGTCCGGAGATACCCGCAATATTTTGCCGGCCAACAAGACCAGCGGAAAAAAAATATTATAGATGAGCCACATTAGCCTAGCACATCGCCCTTCTTGAGATGATGACCAATAATGAAATTGTAAGCCGGCAGCGCTTTTCCACCTGCCGATTGCACTCTGGTCAACAGCAACCCGCCCTGTCCGCACTTTACCGCAAAGCCATGATTCTTGAGTATCTCCAGAACAGTTCCCGGACCAGCCGCTTTCTGGTGCAATTCAATTTTAGGCACATCTTCCGCGGCCCACACTTTGAGCAGATGCTTTTTGCCGCCCCGGCGATAAAAGGTGAAGGCTCCTGGCCAGGGATACATTCCACGGACAAAATTATATAATTCCAGGGAATTTTTTTGCCAGTCTAACCAGCCGCTTTCCTTAGTAAGTAACCCGGCATAAGAGGAGCGGGATTCATCCTGTGGCTTGGCTTCTACTTTTCCCTGCTTGATCAACTCTATCGTATCTTGCAGGACTGTTACCCCTATCTTGGTCAGCTTATCAGTCACCGTGACGGCAGTGTCTTTTCGGTCGATGGGGATTTCCTGCTGTAATATCACCGGACCGCTATCTAATTTCTTGACCAGGAATATGGTCGAAATTCCGGTCTTTTCTTCGCCGTTAATAATGGCGGCCTGGATAGGACTGGCTCCCCGGTATTGCGGTAATAAAGAAAAATGGACATTGATCATTCCTAACTTTGGCAGATCTAACAGCTGCTGGCTCAATATTTGCCCAAAACCAACGACTACTGCCAGATCAGGATTCAGATTTTTTATTGTTTCCAAAGAGCTCGCTTCATTTATTTTAACCGGCTGAAATACCGGGATGTTCCTTTTGTCAGCTAATTCTTTTACCGGCGGTTCTTTTATTTCCTGTTTACGTCCCGCCGGCTTATCCGGCATGGTCACTACGCCGACGACTTCCTCTCCCAGATCCAACAAGGCCTGCAGGAAAGCTACCGCGTATTGGGGTGTGCCCATGAAAATGACCCGCATACTACTCCTCTTGGCAAAGGCCAAAAGAATTCCCTGCCTACCGGTTTAACTGACCGCAGAGGCAGTCAGGCCGGCAAACGAATTTACAAAATTCTATTTGACCTTGTCCCGGTATCGTTTCATTTTTCTTTTGATTTTAATTTTAGCGAAGAATCCGGCAAAATCCACGATCAATTTGCCCTTTAAATGGTCCATCTCATGCTGTATTGCCCGGGATAAAAAGCCAGTATCTTCACGTATGACTTTTTCACCCTTCTGGTTGATAGCCTGGACCACGGTCTTTTTAGCGCGTTTCACCTTCACTGATATTTTTGGACAAGACAGGCAACCTTCTTCTAAAGTTTCGGCCCCTTCTTTAGACAGTAATTCCGGGTTGATCAGCACGACCAGTTCATGCTTACCTGACACATCGCCAACATCAACAACCAGTAAATTTTTGTTTACCCCTACCTGCGTAGCCGCCAAGCCGATCCCTTTATTAGCATACATGGTCTCGATCATATCATTGACCAGCTTAATGACTTCCGGAGTGACTTCCTTGATATCTTCGTTCTTCTTACGGAGACACGATTCACCGTATGTTTTTATGGTTAAAATGCTCATAAAACACCTAATCGTAACACTTTCAAGTTAGGCTCCACTTCGTTCCGCTAACTGATTACACCGATTATTACGAAGATTACACAGATTTTTATCAGCGACTAGGCTGGTAATCGGTGTAATCTTTTGGAAATCCGTGTAATCAAGTATAGGATTGAAATTCCTA
>JACRDM010000105.1 GCA_016218565.1 Elusimicrobiota bacterium
AAAAGTCCGCATAAGCCGCATTAATATTCGATTGGCTGATTATACTCTGAACCTGTTTCGGGGGAATTATGGCTACCCGCTGTTTCTCCTGGCCCAGCTTGGCCAGCAAAATGTCATTGGCAATATTACAAAAACCATCTATAGAGGTTTCATTGGGAAGGCTTAGCTCGTGGCCTTCAACTATGCGCGCCGGGGAGTAAGGGGCTTCGGCAATTTTGGGGGCGCCGGATTTATCGTTGAAAGAGCTGCTCCCGGCGGCCATCATGGAGAACATGGCCAGCTTGTCTTCGATATTTACGCTGCCCTTAGCCCTGTAGGACACCTGGGCGGAGGACATGACATTGGATGGTACGCATCCGGCCAGGGAAATAGCGATTAATAAATTAAATATTGACTTATATTTCATGTTGATACATTTGTAACTTATTTTTATTATTCCCTAATCCATATTATTCAGAGATTTCTATCTTATAAATTCATACAAATTTATAATATATTAGAAAAATTGTCAACTAGCCAATATTTTTAAAGGGATTTGCCGTCGGATTTCCAGGGAGGTACGGGCAATTGTTATTCCCGGCAGGGGTTTTGGGCAGATAGCAGCAAGGCGGAACCGGCTGCGCCTTGTTCCGCCCTACTTGTAGTGATAGCTTTTGTAGCCATACGGGTATTCATAGGAAACCAGATTAATATTATTCAATATCACCCCCAATATTTTCTTGTTTTCAAGAAGGGCCACCGCCTTGTGCACAACCTCCCGCGGAGGCCCGCCGGCTTTGACTAAAAAGATTACCCCATCAACATAATGGCTTAAAATTATCGCATCCGAGATGGGGACTACCGGGGGGGAATCTATAATGATATAACCGTTTTTATATCTCTGCTTGAGTTCCCTTATCAAGTCAGGCATTTTCCCGGAAGTCAGGACTTCGGCAGGATTGGAAACACTTTTCTCCACTGGAATAAGCGATATATTGTCTATCCCGGAGGGGTAGACTATTTTACTGAATATATCATCTTCTTTTCCAAAATACCCGGCTTCATTCTGAAAATAACTTAACAGGCCATGCTCCGGCTGGATATCCAGAAATTTGTGCAAACTTGGATGGCGCAAGTCCCCGTCAACCAATATAACCTGCTCTTTTTTCATCTCCGCAATGCTGATGGCCAGATTAAGCGAAGTCAGGGATTTCCCTTCGGACGCCACAGAGCTGGTGATTAAGAGGCATCTTTTATCCGAGACAGCACAGGTCCAGATAATCTTTGTACACAGATTCCGGTATTGATCCAGAATAAAGGGGTCTTTTCCCAGCATGGTAAGAAGATAAGGATTCATAAAATTCTGCCTTACGGGGTATATCCTTCTATTTCGTACATTAATTCTGCGGAAACACCCCGATATATTTGATATATGCCCGAAGATTCAATGCTTTGCTTATATGCTATAACCAGCCCTATGGAGATTAAATAAAGACCTAATATAAAGCTGTATGCAAAATTCTTGATTCTGGCTTTTTTGACATCCCTGGAAGTCTTTATTATAGGGATTGTCCCAATTACCGGCAGATTTAAAAAGTTTTCGGTTTCAGTGGAGCCTTTCAAGGAATTATCCATATATTCCCTCAGAAAAACCAATCCGACGCCTGCCCCCAGGCCGGAAAATATCGCCACCATAATTATCCGCGACATGCGCGGCCGGATTGGATTTATAGGCACCTCCGCCGAATCGAGGATTCTGAAATATCCATTCTGGCTGGTGGATTTAAACTCCCCGGATAACTTGGCCTCCATTTTTTTGGTTTGCAATGCCGCATAATTAGCTCTTGATCCATTATAACTAGCTGTTAATTTTGTCAGTTCCTGTTCCAGGTTGGGTATATTCTCTATGCGCCGGTTGTACTCCTCAATTTGCCGCAAAAGGTATTTCTGGCTGTTTTTTAAACCGGTTAGGGTTTCTGTAATTTTGGCAATTTTATCCGACAATTCCAGATAGTCGGGATTGGTATTAAAGGCCGCA
>JACRDM010000104.1 GCA_016218565.1 Elusimicrobiota bacterium
GGCAGTGTGACCAATTATGAGACTAAATTGATTAACAAAGATGGGAAATTGGTGGATATCGGCCTTACCCTTTCCCAGCTAAAAGATAAAGAGGGCAATGTTATCGGCACTGTGGGTATAAGCAAGAATATCACCCGGCAGAAGATGCTGGAAGAGGAGTTGAAACGTTCCAATGCGGAGCTGGCGGGCAAGATTGAGGAGGTTAAGAAGCTCGATAAAATGAAATCGGATTTCCTTTCCGTGGTTTCCCACGAATTGCGAACCCCGCTTACCTCCATTATCGGTTTCTCCAAAATGATTCTGCGCCGCTTCAGGAAAGATATCCAGCCGGTAATTCCCGCCAGCGATATCGAAGCGGTTCATTCAGCGGAAAAGATAAGCGAGAATCTGGAGATTGTATCTGCCGAGGGCAGCCGCCTTTCCAGATTAATCAACAATGTGCTGGACCTGGCTAAGATAGAGGCCGGAAAGATTGAATGGAATATGGTGCAATGCTCTCTGGCGAACATATGTAAATTAGCGGTAAATTCCGCCCAATCCCTGGCGGAGGCGAAGAACCTGGCCCTGAAAATCGAAATGGATGATGACCTGTCCGACATCCATGGTGACCAGGACAAACTATTGCAGGTAGTCACCAATCTGCTGAGCAATGCCATTAAGTTTACCGACCAGGGTTCTATAACCTGCACGGTAAGGAATCTGGGAGAGAAAATCGAGGTGCAAATAATAGACACCGGTATTGGACTGCATACAGAGGATATTCCCAAGATGTTTGAAAAGTTCAAGCAGGTGGGGGATACCTTGACCAACAGACCCAAGGGCACCGGATTAGGGCTGGCTATCTGCAAGGAAATCATAGAAGCCCATAAGGGTAACGTCTGGGTGGAAAGCGAGTATGGAAAGGGGAGCCGGTTTATATTCGTTATCCCGGCTGTCAAATCCGCTAAATCCATCAATATAGAAAAAACCTTGCTCCTTAAAGAGATAAAAGGCAAATTATATAGCAAAATACAAGGTATTGCCAAGGGCCATACGGTCCTGGTGGTGGACGATGAGGCCAATATCCGGGACTTGCTGCATCAGGAATTGGAGGAGGCCGGTTACAAAGTGATTGAGGCTACTGACGGCACTGAGGCATTGAATAAGGCCCGCCAGGAGAAACCGGACTTGATTATTCTGGATATACTGATGCCGGGCATAAACGGCTTCGATGCCATGACCATTCTCAAAAAGGATGTAAACACCGTTAATATCCCCATCTTAATATACTCAATAATCGAGGACCGGGAAAAGGGATACCGTCTGGGCGCAGACGATTACGTTACCAAAACCATGGGTCAGGAGGAGCTTCTTAAAGCGGTGTCTTCCATGATGGCCTGGCCGATGAAAAAGCAGAAGAAAATTTTGATAATAGAAAATGATGAAAGTGTAAGTAATACCATTAAGGAAATACTGAAAATTGAGGGTTACAATGTAATTACCGCCGACAACGGCGAGGAGGGTATCTTAAAAGCCCAGACTGAATTGCCGAACCTTATTATTATTGATGGCGATATCTCCAAGCTGAATAATAATGAAATATTAAGAACTCTAAAATATGGAAAGGGTACTGAGGACTTGAGTATTATTGTGCTAACCGGTAATGATACTGCCAATGTGACGATGGAGTCAAATTAATAACCCTTTTTATAATTAAAAAAGCGGGTGATGTATGAAAGATGAAACTAAAGGCGGCAAGGCCATTTTGATTGTAGATGATGAGCCTCATATACGGGCTTTGCTGGAGGAAACCCTGGAGGAATTTACTGAGAAAGGTGTTTGTATATTGGTAGCCGAAAATGGGTCAGATGGGCTTGAATTAGCGTTGGCTCATCAACACAATCTAATGTTGTTAGATGTGATGATGCCAAAGATGAATGGCTATGATGTATGTGAAAATATTAAGAAAAAATACAATCTAAAGCACATATATATTATCATGCTTACGGCTAAAGGGCAAGAGGTGGATAAGAAACAAGGGTGTGAAGCAGGTGCAGACGAATTCATGACAAAACCCTTTGATCCTGATGAAATCATCAAAAGGGCCTCCGAAATTTTAGAGATTGAGCTATAACTCTACAGCGACATTTACGATGTTTCGGCCTGTCACCAGGCCGAAACCCCGGAGGTACCGCTGCTCTTAGCACTTTCGGCGTGAGGACACGCCGAAAGATCGAATCTGTCGTTGTAGAGATAACTGCCGGGAAGAACTTAAGGAGAAAACAAGATGGTACAAATTGAATTGCTTAGAAAATTCTCTTTGTTTAAAGAGCTGGATGATGAACAATTGCAGAAGTTTGCCGCTTATGTCTACGAGAAGCGTTATCAGAAAGGTGGTATTATCTGTTCCAAGGGGGGGCGTGGAGATGAGATTTTTTTGATTAAGCGGGGACGAGTATCAATAATACTGCCTCTGTACCGTTACGACAGCCGGGATGAGGTTGTTTCAGAGCTGGAAGCGGGGGATTTCTTTGGAGAGCTATCCTTTTTTGATGGCCAGGAACGCTCAGCCCACGTCAAAGCCAGCGCAGAGACAGACCTGCTGATACTCTCACGCCGGGACTATGATAAGATTATTAAAGACAATCCAAGGGATGGCTGCAAAATTCAGGGCAAAATTATTGCGTCTCTGGTGGGACTAATTCGGGATATAAACCAAACTTATGCTTCGGCTAGTTTTTTGTTCTGGAAAAAAACACTGGTTAGCCCTAAGACGTTACTTACGTAGATCAGGCTAAATACTAAATCTTACTGGAGGATGTATGGAGCAATTAGATATTCTGAAGTTATTCCCATTGTTCAATAAGTTAACCGAGCAGGAGTTAAAAATAATCGCTTCCAAATTAATAGAACAAACTTATGCTGAGGGGGTATTTATCTGTCAGCAGGGGGAACCGGGCGGACATCTATATCTGATTAAACAGGGGGAAGTAGAAATATGTCTTCCACTGCAAAAATATGAAGAAAAATGCCATATAGTTACCATTTTGAATGAAGGAATGTTCTTTGGAGAACTTTCTTTTTTTGACGGCAAGGAGTATTCAGCCAATGTCCGGGCTAAGGGTGAAGTGAACCTGCTGGAACTTAAAAAAACAGATTTTGAAAAAATTTTGGCCGATGAACCTGAAACCGCTTACAACATCCAAAATAAGATAATTCTAAACCTGATTGATACCTTGAGAAAGATGAATGAGATGTACTCTTTTAACGTTTTCCGGCACGGCAAACGCTAATCAGAGAAAGTCAGGTTAAGATGGTATTGAGAAAAATATTAGATAAAAATGCAAGCCTCCTTTTATTTGAGATAATATCTGAGATGTGGCCGGCAAATCTGTGGCTGGGAGTAGCGGACATAGAAGGCCAGCTTATTGTCTGCTACCCGAAATCAGGGGAACAATTAATGCCGGATTATTCCAGGGTTCAGGATTGTATTAAGCCGAAATCTTATCCAGGAACTAACGGCTACATATATTCTCCCCTGGTTATACGCGATAATTGCCTGGGGATTCTGCTGGGCAAAAGCGACTCATCGGATGTTGACCCTTTATGCCATTTAATGGATATGCTCAGCGGCCTGCTGATTAATCAGATAAGTAATAACATAGAAAAGAAAGAGCTTCTCCGGGAAACATTGGATACGTACCGGGAAATAAATTTGCTTTACAACATTGGCGATAGTATCAGCAGCTGTCTTGATGTTTCTGAATTGGCAAGAACTATCCTGCTGGAGAGCAGTAAAATAATTAAATCCAGAAGCAGTTCGTTAATGCTGCTGGATGCTGAAAGTGGGGATTTAGATATAAAGTCGGCCCTGGGGGATAAAAACGACCACCGGGTAAAATTCAAACTGGGACAGGGAATTGCAGGAATTGTAGCCCGGGAGGCAAAATACATCATTGCCAACAATGTTTCTAATGACTCAAGGTTTATCCAGGGCAAAAAAGAAATCCATGCGTTGCTGTGCGTACCGCTGAAAACCAAGCGGAATGTGCTGGGGGTCATCAACGTAAGCGATAAACTGGATGGGGAAATGTTTACCGCCAGAGATGCCAAGCTTATTTCGGCGGTGGCTTCCCATGCGGCCAATTTCATTGAAATTGCCATTATGCACGAACACAAGCTAAATGAGGACCGCCTGAAAAGAAATCTGGAGCGTTATCTTTCCCCGCATATTTTGAAAAGCGTATTGGAGAGCACCCAGGAACTGAAACTCGGCGGAGATAAAAAAAATGTGACGATACTCTTTGCGGATATACGCGAGTTTTCCAGTCTCAGTGAGGAGATGGAGCCGGAATTACTGGTTCGTTTCCTGAATGAATATTTCACTCGTATGGTAGATATTATTTTTAAATACGGGGGCACGGTTGATAAATTTGTAGGAGATGAAATCATGGCCATTTTTGGCGCCCCGATTACTCAGGCAGACGATGAGCTTAGGGCCATCAAAACGGCTGTTGAAATGCAGCAGGAGATGCATCGGCTTCAGGAATACTGGCAAAAGAGTATAAAACCGTTCTCTATTGGTATAGGTATTAACTCCGGTGAGGTTATTGCCGGTAATATCGGATCCAACAAACATATGGACTATACAGTTATCGGAGATGTCGTTAATTCTGCAAAAAGATTAGAAACCCAGGCGGCCGGCGGGAAAATATTAGTCAGCAAGAATGTCCGCCAGAAGGCTAACGAATTGTATGAATTTAAAGATGTCGGAGAAACCTTGGTAAAGGGTAAAAAAAATCCAATCGAAGTATTTGAGGTTATTTATTGAAGGGAGAGTCCTTGAAACTAAAGTATTATGGTACTAGAGGTTCATTGCCGGTGCCTGGACAGGATACGGTAAAATATGGCGGCAATACTTCCTGTGTGAAGATTACGGTTGGCGCCACCTTGATTATACTGGATGGGGGCTCCGGTTTGCGGGTACTGGGCAACGAACTGCTGCAAAGTGAATTTGGATATGGTCAGGGAACCGCGCATATTTTTTTCAGCCACGCCCACTGGGATCATATCAACGGATTCCCCTTTTTCTCCCCGGCTTATATCAAGGGTAACCGCTTTGTCCTTTACGGGGAACATAATTCCTCCCTGTCGCTAAGACAAATCCTTTCCACGCAGCAGAATCATGTAAATTTCCCGGTAAGGCTGGCGGATATGTCTTCCAGTTTGGAGTTTGTCGAATTAAACGCCGGAGAAAAGATACAATGTTCAGACGCCTTGATTTCATGCTTTGCACTAAACCATTCTGTTGACACCTTTTCATATTGTATAGAGGTTAAGCCTTCCGGCAAAATAGACTATGTTTCCGATTAAGAGCATCAGAGAAGTTTGGACCTGAAACTGGTTGAATTAGCCAGAAACGCAAGCCTGCTAATCTACGATTCCATGTTTACCTCCAAGGAATACGCGGTAAAAAAGGGGTGGGGCCACAGCACATATCAGGAAGGCATAAAAATTGCCATGGCCGCTAATGTCAGACAACTGCATCTCTTCCATTACAATCCTGAGCACAGCGACCACTTTATTGACAAGATGGAAAAAGAAGCCAAAGGCATGTTCCCGAATACCTATGCTGCCAGAGAAGGATGGGAAATAGAAATATAGCACCGTGCTGTCAGGTTCACCATGCTGTCAGGTGTTACCACCTGAC
>JACRDM010000107.1 GCA_016218565.1 Elusimicrobiota bacterium
ATACTGACCTGGATTCACTGAATTGTCGGGGAAGAATAGCTGGAACTCCACTTTTTTACCAGATACCGCTGCGCCGAATTTTTCATACATGATAAATTCCTTGTCTTTATTTTTTTAGTTCTTTAGAAACAATAGTTCAATCACGGTCCGGTCTAATAAAGCTACAGAGACAATCCTGGAAGATATACTTATCAGTAATAGTATCCGCATATTCCGGAGACACCTAAGGCACTGTAACAAAACAACCTGAACAATATTAGGGATGAATCTTCAGGGGTCTGAGCAAACCGCCACATTTTTTCAGGTTTTCAAAAAATCATTTGTGGGCCCTATAGCACTTCATAATGTATCGGCAAATGGAATTTGTCCAGAGTAAACGGCCTCATCTGATTCAAATCCTCGCGGAGGTGCCTGGCAGCAAAATAAATCTCTGGATTTCTGAATCTTCTCAGTTGGACTTTTAATTCCCTGCCTGCCAATTTTTGTAAGTAGACATCTTAATCAACTCCTTGATTTAATGCCCCTCTCAGAACCGAACGTGCCCAATTAAGGCATTCGGCTCCCGAAAATACATCCTCATATCGAGGACAGGGCGTACATTTTCTTCGCCCATACCTGCACTATTTTATCCTCCACCGAATGGTTCGTTACCTCGCCATTCGTGAAATTCCATTTAAGGGCGGCGGCTCGCCTTTCCCTAATCCAGATTTTCACTGGCTGAAACTATTATCTTCCTTCGGCGCACACAAATCCACCTCTTTTTACTATCATCGATAAAGATGGATGGATTTCCTTTTTTATAGGGTAATAATTTAAAAGAAGCTTACACATTTGCTTTTCCATATTGTAGGTGAATACCTTGATACAATCTAAAAACCGTTTTCTTTCATAATTAAGTTCGACTAATTTTTGCCCACGGGCTTCATCAAATTTTATTTCTTCCGGATGTTTGTCAATCTCTAAATCAAGCAATGTTATCTTACGGTTAATGGATTCTATATCAGCGATAGCCGTAAGATGTTTTTCTTTTATGTTCCTCCATTTTTTGCCTTTAGCCATTTCTTCAATAACATCATGTCCAAATTTAGATTTAATCTGAGACAACCCGCTTTGGAGTTCGGTTCTTTCTTGTTTTAATTCTTTTACTCTTGGATTCTCTACCATTGGTTGTTCCTCTAACTCTTCTGTTTCATAGCCAGGAGAATAGTCTATTAGATGCTTCATCATAAGCTCTTTGATTAAATTTTCTTCACCCCAGCTACGGCATATAAGTTGGATAACTATTTCTGCTTTGATTTCTTTATCATTTGTATAAATGGCAGTCCGTCCTCTTTTGCTCTCTATCACTATTGCTCGTATCTTACCATATTTATTCATAGTCCTTTCTGTATCAAAATATTTTACTTCTTCAGGTTTCTGTATCTCATAAGATACTGTTACAGTTTTATCAAATTTCTCATCTTCTATATCGTCCACCCATTTATCAGCATATTTACCCCAGGTAATAAATCTTGACTTAAATTTTCCATTTTCACCGTCTTTCCCAGCAAGACGTCTGAATAATTCTGCGCTGTATCCTTCTCGGTCAAATATTACTATCAAGCTATTTACATCTTCTTTGTTTATCCCGACATCTTTGGCTGTTTTTTTGGCCTTCAGAATAATCTCCGGTATCTTCTGAAGTAGATCTTCAGACGAAGACCGAATCAAAAATAAAAGCGGATTAAATCTCTCATCGCTGGCAATAAAGTTGCAACCCCCTTTCAGCGGGATTTTCCGTACTCCATGGAATCACATTTTTATACAATAGATACCGTAATAGGGAAGGACGTGTCCATCAATATAAAGCACTCCCCATCTCGCCATTCCATTTTTTAAATATTCCCTGGCAAATTCATCAATCAATTCTTCACTTTTAATAGGCAGGAAGGCGGTGATTTGCGCAATGATTTGTGGAATATCTCGCTTAGATGATTTAAAAAACTTAATCATGTTCAATCCTTCAATCTTGGCGCGAGGACTTTATCAATTCCTGGGCGTGTTTTAGGCTGATCGCGGAAAGAGTTTCTCCGCCTAACATACGGGCAATCTCCTTTATTCTTTCTTCGTATTCAAGCTGTTTAATCCTGGTATAGGTGCGCTCTCCTTTGGTTTCTTTGGAAACATGCAGGTGAGTGGTGGCAAAACCAGCTAGCTGGGGCCAGTGGGTGATGCAAACTATCTGATGCTTAGTTGACAGGGCGCTGATCTTTTTTCCCACCACTTCAGCCATACTGCCGCCAATGCCCGTGTCAATTTCGTCAAAAATCAGCGTAGGTATCTGATCAGAATGGGCTAAAACTGACTTTAATCCCAGCATTATCCGGGACATTTCGCCGCCAGAGGCAATTTTGGCCAGTGGCTGCAGGTCTTCACCAATATTTGGGCTGATCAAATAATCAGCTTTTTCCAGTCCGGTACTGGTCAGTTGTGGTTTTCCCTGACTATCCACCTCCGGCATTAGGCTGATCTTGAATTTGATCTTAGGTAAACCCAGATCCTTTAGCTCCTGGGCAGTTTCCTGTTCCAATTTAAGAGCTGTTTTCTGGCGCGCTAGAGAAAGCTTTTTAGCCTTTTCCATGACTTTCCCTTTAGCCTGAGCTATCGCCTTGACCAAGCCGGCCCGGTTTTCTTCAGCCTGGGACAGTTTTTCTATCTCTTTAGCAATTTTATCCCTGTAGGATAGCATATCCTTGACCGTAGTCCCATACTTGTTTTTCAGACGGTTTATCAATTCCTTACGTTCCATCAACTGGTCCAGCTTCGCCGGATCAAAGACAACTTTATCTTTATATTCCCGCAACCGGGAGTTGATCTCCTCTAAATTAATGATACTCTCATCTAACAGCGCGGAAGTTGGCTGCAAGTTCTGGTCGATCCCCTGTAAGGAAAGCAGGTTCTGCTTGATTTTTGCCAGCCGGGACAGGGTTGAACCTTCTTCTTCATACAGCCATTGATACGCATCATTGACCAAACCCGCTATTTTTTCCGCATTGGCCAACAGGTTTATTTCCTGGACCAGGGTTTCATCTTCGCCAGGTTCCAGCTGAGCCGCCTGGATCTCCTTAATCTGGAACTGGTACAAATCAATAAAATGATCGCGTTCCCGGTCATGATGGAATAGCTCTTCCAACTCCGACTCTAACTGCCGCAATTCAGTATAGGCCAAGCCAACCTCTTTCCTTTGTTCCACCAAGGTGCCGAAATCATCCAGGATTTGTAACTGTTCCCTGGACTGCAAGAGAGATTGGTGTTCATGTTGTCCATGCAAGTCTACCAGGCAATTGCCGATGCTTTCCAGCGTAGTCAGAGTAATGACCTGGTCATTGGCCAAGCACTTGTTCTTACCAGTTGCGCTCACTTCCCGGCATAAGAGTAATATCGTATCATCCGGACCGAGGCCTTGTTCTTTAAGCAGGTATTGTAAAGTTTTGTTTTGCGCAATATCAAAGGAAGCTCGAATGGTACAAGATTCAGCTCCCTTGCGAATGATACCTGTAGACGCTCGCTCACCCAGGATCAGCCCTAGAGCCCCGGCAATAATTGATTTCCCAGCCCCGGTTTCTCCCGTTAAAACGTTAAAACCTTCATCAAAATTAATATGAAGGTCTTCAATTAGCGCATAATTTTTAATACTCAGTTGTTCTAACATATATATCCTTTTAACTATCAACCATCAACTGCGAGCTCCGATGAATATCGGAGCGGACTATCAACGGCTCTAAGCCCGTTCACTCCATTTAAGCTTGGTTCTCAGTACTTCAAAGTAATTTTTATATGGACTGGTAATCAATAACAACTTCTCTTCAGCCTTCTTAACCACCACCAAATCATTCAACTTGATCGGTATCCCAACCTGCCCATCCATGGTAACATTGCCAACTTGATGATCGGTTTTCATGATAATACTGATATTTTTTTCAGCGGAAACGATCAAAGGCCGCAGAGTCAACATATGGGGGCAAATAGGAGCCACAATGATCAGCTCCAAATCCGGATATACTATTGGCCCTCCCGCCGACAAAGTATAAGCGGTAGAACCAGTTGGCGTAGAGACGATCAACCCATCAGCTAGATAATTGGCCACTGGCTTATTATCAATGGCCAGGTCGAGACTAACCACCCTGGCTTCCTTGCTGGCATTGACGACTACGTCATTTAAGGCCAGGGATTCACCCACTTTCTTCTTATCACGCCAGACTTCAGTTCTTAGCATCATGCGTTTTTCGACAGAAATATGGCCTGGTAATATTTTGTCCAAAGTTTTGTAAACTTCTTGCAGGGTCACTTCAGTTAAAAAGCCTAAACCGCCAAGATTGACGCCCAACACCGGGACATTACATCCGGCCACTGCTCTGGCCACCCGTAACAAAGTACCGTCTCCACCCAAAGCCACCACGAGATCATCAGTTCCCAGGTTCTTTTTCAGTCGCGGCCCGTCTATTACGGCAATTTTTCTTTTGCTAAAATATTTTCTGAGCTCTTTGACTCCCTGTATGGCCTTTTCTTTCTTCGGGTTAAAAGCTACCCAGACCTTCATTTTAAACTCCTATTTACGAGCGACTCTAAATTATATACAGCTAATAACTCGAATAAAACCTTATTTGTTAGCTGTTTTCTTATAAAAGCTCAAGCGAGTATCGCCATAACGTTCTTGCCGGTACATCCATAAGCCACCAACCCGAATATCCATGGATTCCTTGAAATGATGCTGGGCTACTATCAACCCATCCTCAGCCAGCACCTGGTACTGATCAATACAGACAATAGTATCTTTGGTGATGCCGAGTTTGTAGGGCGAACCGACAAAAATAATATTATAAGTCCGTCCCAGTATTTTTAACTGGTCAAAAACATTACCTGGCAGGACCTGCCCTTGGTCTAAGAAGCGGGCCAACTGCAAATTATCCCGAATAATTTTTATCGCCTTAGGATCTTTTTCAATAAATACTGCTAACCTGGCGCCACGGCTCAGCGCTTCTACACCTACCGCGCCAGTGCCAGCATACAGGTCCAAAAAGCAAGCCTCAATAACTGGTAAACGAATAATGTCGAATAGTGATTTTTTGATGCGGGCTAAAATGGGACGGGTAGCCAATCCAGGGAGAGATTTGAGTTTACGGCCTTTGGCACTGCCGGCAATTACCTGCACAACTTACCCCGTTAGAGATAGAAAACTGGCGTTTTCCAAATTTTTATGGTCTGCCTAACTTGCCTATATTTTCCAGAAAAAGCATTATTTATCACAACGTTAGTTGTATCTCTAACCGGGTCTATTCTCCGATTATCTGCATGATTACTTTGCGGGAACGAGGATGTAAGTCAAAATCTATCAGGGCAATCTGTTGCCAGGTGCCCAAAAGCAATTTTCTGTTTTGAAATGGAATAGTCATGGATGAACCGATCACTGATGAACGGATATGGGAATGGCCGTTGCCATCATGCCAGCGCATATTATGGGCATACTCAATACCCTGGGGAAACAATTTTTCCATGGAAGCTTTAAAATCTGAGACCAAACCAGGTTCATGCTCGATGGTAATCAAAGCTCCGGTTGAGCCGGGAATAAATAACACCACAATCCCATTTTTAGGCTTAGCCTCAGATAGCTCACCCTGAATCTCAGTGGTAATATCGATAATATCTGTTTCACCTTTGGTCCAGAAGCTCAGTTCTTTGGTAATAACCATCATGCTACTTCCCTTCCTCTTTCGCTTTTCTGTACGCTGTATGCTGATTATACTGGAGGTGATCCCGATGAATTGAATCGGGATGACCTTCTCCATTTATACTGGAGGTGAGGGGAGTTGGACCCCTGACCTTCTCCACGCCAAGGAGACGCTCTCCCAACTGAGCTACACCCCCAACATTTGCTTTGCAAATGCGCAAATGTAATTCCAAATCTCAAATCTCAAATTCCAAGTTAGGCTTCACTTCGTTCCGCTAACTGATTATCCCCTGCTGATCCCGATAAATCGGGATCAAGACCGCGGGGACAGGCACAGATTATTACGAAGATTATCCCCCCTAGTCCCGACTTTTCGGGACTGGCAGGGGGGACAGGCCTAGATTTTTATCAGCGACTAGACTGGTAATCGGTGTAATCTTTTGGAAATCCGTGTAATCAAGTATAGGATTGAAATTCCTAATATTTTTAAATAAATCCAAAATCTATTTAAGTGGGAGCTTTTTCAGTTTCTTCTTTTGGACGGTGAAAGCTGACTTCTGCTTGGAGATTTCCTTCTCCATTAAAACTATCTGCCCGCAAAGCTCTTTCAAATCAGCCTGGGCCAGTTCTCCCTTCTTGTGCCAGGCCAAGGCTTTTTTGCCTACTTCATAAAGCTTTGCCAACTTTTGCCTTTCCAGATCCAATTCTTTCACTTTATGCTTGCCCATCTGGGCACCGGACAAGGCATCTTCTTTTACTACTTTGCCGATTTCTACTGCTTTCTTCTTAAAAGCATTCAGCATTTTTCCAAATTCTGGATTCATCCTGCACTTCCTCCTTTTAATCTATTACTGCTCTACTATAAATATGCTATTTGCTGTTAGGTTATACTTTGCTATCCTTATTCCCTCCCGTTCTATTGCTCGGTAGCAGTTACTAACTCAGGAAACATAAAATTAATCACCCGGCGCGCTCCTTTATAGCATTGACGATAGTAGTTCTGGGTTAAATCGCCGATACTGACCTTCTGATCAAATCCAGAAGCATGAACAAATTTGCTATCGCCGATATAAATACCCACATGAGCTACAGGTTTTCTCCCTTGTTTATGAAAGAATACTAAGTCCCCGGGTTTTAGATTAATAATGCTGGTATTTTCACCGACCTGGAACTGCTCTCTGCTGGTACGCGGCAAATCCAGTCCAAAAAATCCCCAGACTCTCCGTACAAAAGCAGAACAATCAATTCCCCACAGACTTTCTCCGCCATATTTATAGGGAAGCCCAAGGTATTTTAAAGCAACCTCTACGATTTTTTGTTCGACTGCCTGCGAAGTTTCCACAGGAGACTCCTCAACGCTAATTAGATTCTCTTTCAGGCTGGCAATCTCTTCCCTAATCCTGTTTTCATCTATATATGGTATTTCAATTACTTTTTCCTTAAACCCTACTAAAAGTCGCTGGCCAGACCTGATTAGATCATTCTTCATCCCGTTGAGACTCATGAGCCTTTTTTCCGAATAACGGAATTTCTTAGCGATCAAATATAAATTATCCCCTGACTTTACTTTGTAATAGATTTTGGTTTTCATTATTTTGGTTTGGCCCTTAACGATGAATTCTTTGCCAGGGATATTAAGCGGAGAACCTTCGGTCATGGATAATATCGGATAAGCGCTGCCGTGGTTGCTAAATAAATGCTGCTTCCGGTAATCAACTAACCTTAGTGAATTATGTATCAGCTTTTCATTCTCGGTTATTAAAGATACTGTCTTAAAACTCTGCCAACGGAAAATATCGCTTTGGGAAGTCAGTGCCTCCGAAAAGTTTTTCAATCCGCTATTCTGCTCGATCGTCGCCCAAACATTCCCCACCTGGAATAAAAATAAATACGAACAGATAAATACATATAATATTCTATTAATAGTTCTATCTTTCATACCCCACCATTTTTTAAACCTACTCCTTATTTTTAACATACTTTTGCAGACCCTGTCAAGTTATAATCTTACAGTTATCTTACAGTTATAATCTCAAGTAAGAGCCGGATAGCTCTTCAGTCCGCCAACGCTTATTGGCGGATCAACTCCTTTATTAATATTAAGTGCCTGAAGTGGGAGTTCTCCTCCATCGCATCGTATGGCACGCTGCTCACCCGTCGCCGGCTGCCCTCGCTCGGACCAATGGCGCTCGGGTCAGCTTCAACTCCTTATATTAATATTAAGTGCCCGAGGTGGGAGTTGAACCCACAAGGTCCTACGACCATTGGTTTTTGAGACCAACGCGTATGCCATTCCGCCACTCGGGCTCTATTTCGGTATTTAAATCATAAAACCGGAGACCCAGTATTTTGCCAAAGCCCGGTTTAAAAAGCCTAAAATTGTATTTCTATTGTGTTTTATATCATATTCTCATATCTTAGTCAATGATAAAGGCTGTTCTTTATGCGGAAATCAATTCTTGCTTTCCTCTGCTTAGGCTATAATTCAAGTATTTTATTTTCTGGTTTCTATTATCTGGGTTTGTTTTAATTTTATTATGGAATTAGGCGGATAGTAACCTCTGGCCGTACCATTGGGATAGAGCAAGGTATTTTTACCCAATATGGTCCCGGGAGTAGTGACACTGTTGCACCCGGTTTCCACACCATCCGCAAGTATCGCCCCGAATTTCCTCAGGCTGGTCTCATATTTCTTACCGTTAATATTAAGCACCACCTTGGATTCAATTATCTTCAGATTGGCCAGCTTTGTCCCGGCGCCTAAATTTACCTTACCCAAAATACTGTCCCCGATATACGCAAAATGACCGGCTTTGCTTTCGCTTAACATTACGGCTGATTTCATTTCGGTAGCATGACCGACTAGGCATTTATCACCGATAAGGACATTACCCCTGACATAAGCCCCTTGTCTTACCTCGGTATGATCGCCGATAATAGTCGGGCCTTTGATTAAAGCCCCTGGTTCTACCACTGTTCCCAGGCCAATATATATTTCATCATCCATTAAACTCGCTCCGGCATAGATTATGGCGGCGTCTTTAAGAATCGTCCCGTCCATAGTGACGATAGCCTTGGCTGTATTAATAGAAAATCCAAATCTAAGGACCTGGCCGTCATGAATAACCATATCCTGGGCAACAAAGGATTTCCCTCTTCTTACTTCAGCAACGTTCGGTTTAAGATTATTTTTAATATACTCTGGCAGGTTTTTAAGTCCCTCCCAAACATACTCTGCCTGATCAAAAAGCCCTTTTAGTTTATGCCCTTCAAGATCAAATAAACTTTCCGGTCTCAACATAACCGACTCCTTATAAATATTTTATACACTATATTGTTTTAGTCCAAGGTTCAATATCTGTTAACACCCTGTTAGCATCTGTCAATATCTCAAATCAAAGAGACCTTCCTATTTCTTTTTGAAGATCAGCAGTTTTTCATTAGCATCGATGTCAATATGGTCCTTTTCTTTTATTTCACCGGACAATATTTTGGTGGCGATCGGATCCTGGATCAGGCGCTGTATAACGCGTTTTAAGGGCCTGGCCCCATAAATCAGGTCAAATCCTTCTTCGATCATCAAGTTCTTAGCTTTATCAGAGATAGTGATTTTGATATTCTTTCCCTGAAGCTTTTGTTCCAGCTTTTTCAACTGGAGATCAACAATATTCTTAATATTCTGCTTGGACAAGTTATGAAAAATAATTACTTCATCCAACCGGTTCAGGAATTCAGGCTTGAACTGCTGTCGTAAAATTTCCATAACTCTTTTGCGCATTTCTTCTTCATTAGTACCCATTAGTTCCTGGATATACTGGCTGCCGATATTGGAGGTCATAATAATAACGGCATTTTTGAAATCCACGGTTCGCCCCTGCCCGTCGGTCAGTCGTCCGTCTTCCAGGATCTGCAGGAAAATATTAAACACTTCAGGATGAGCTTTTTCAATTTCATCAAATAATAATACGGCATACGGCCGACGGCGCACTGTTTCGGTCAGTTGTCCGCCTTCTTCATAACCGACATAACCCGGGGGGGCGCCGATCAGTCTGGCTACGCTATGTTTTTCCATATATTCGCTCATATCCATGCGGATCATAGCTTTTTCATCATTAAAAAGGAATCCTGCCAACACCCGGGCTAATTCGGTTTTTCCCACCCCGGTTGGCCCCAGAAAAATGAACGAGCCCAAAGGACGATTGGCATCCTGTAAACCTGCCCGGCCTCTGCGGACAGCATTGGCTATCGCGGTTATAGCTTCATCCTGGCCCACTATCCGTTCTTTTATCTTATCTTCCATTCGGACAAGTTTTTGCAGTTCGCTTTCCAGCATGCGCGAAATCGGTACGCCGGTCCACTTGCTCACTACTTCCGCTATATCCTCCATATCCACTTCTTCTTTGAGCATCTTCTGGTTCTTTTGCAGTTCCACGAGCTTGGCATTATCTTCATCAAGTTGTTTCTGCACACCAGGCAAGGTCCCGTATTTGATCTCTGCCGCTTTTCCCAGGTCTCCGCTGCGCTCCGCTTTCTTCTCTTCCAATTTCATTTCCTCTATTTTTTCCTTAGCCTGCCTAATCTTACTGATAAGTTCCTTTTCCTTCTGCCAATGAGCCTTTAATACAGCGGCTTTATTTTTCAGGTCAGCTAATTCCTTTTCCAAGCTGGCCAAGCGCTTCTTGCTACCTTCGTCGTTCTCTTTCTTTAAAGCCTGCTTTTCAATTTCTAATTGCCTGGTCTTTCGTTCCACTTCATCAATTTCAGTCGGCATACTGTCTATCTCAATATGCAGACGCGAAGCAGCTTCATCGATCAAGTCAATAGCTTTATCCGGCAGAAAACGATCCATGATATACCGGTAAGACAAAGTAGCCGCGGCGACGATAGCTTCATCTTTGATCTTCACGCCATGATGGACTTCATAGCGCTCCTTCAGACCCCGCAATATAGCTATCGTTTGCTCTATAGTCGGTTCGCCGGCCAAAATAGGCTGGAACCGGCGCTCCAAAGCAGCGTCTTTTTCTATCCGTTTACGGTATTCATCAATTGTAGTTGCGCCTACAACCCGTAGTTCTCCGCGGGCCAAGGCCGGCTTAAGCATATTACTGGCATCAATGGCGCCTTCGGCCGCGCCTGCGCCGACCAAGGTATGCAGTTCATCAATAAATAATACAATTTGCCCCGCGCTGTCAGTTACTTCTTTGATCACCGCTTTTAAGCGGTCTTCAAATTCACCGCGGAATTTTGCTCCGGCGATCAGAGCGCCAAGATCTAATGCCACTAACTGCTTATTTTTTAAAGTGTCAGGCACATCGCCGCTGATGATACGCTGCGCCAAACCTTCCACAATAGCAGTCTTACCAACCCCGGCTTCACCTATCAGCACAGGATTATTCTTAGTGCGGCGCGACAGCACTTGGATCACCCGGCGAATTTCATCATCACGCCCGATCACGGGGTCCAGTTTGCCTTTTCGCGCTAGATCAGTCAAGTCACGGCTATATTTTTCTAAAGCTTTGTATTTTACTTCCGGATCCTGGTCAGTCACGTGCTGTCCTCCTCTCACCCTCTGTAACACCTGATACACTTTTTCCTTAGTCAGGCCTTTAGCTTTCAAGGTATCGCTTGAGAGTAAGTCTTTTTCGGCTAAAATAGCTAACAAAATATGTTCAGTGGATACGAATTCGTCTTTTAAGTGTTCCGCTTCTTTAAAGCTATTATTCAAAACCCGATCCAAATTTGGGGATATATATATCTGTCCGGTGCCGGATACTTTAGGATATTTATTAATAGCTGTTTCTACTTCCTGGTAAATCTTTGCCTCGTCTAATCCAGTCTCCTGCAGAATAAGCGGGACAATACCGTCTTCCTGAGAAAGTAAAGCTGCCAGCAAATGGTCAACTTCAATCTGTTGCTGCCCAGCCTCTGTGGTTCTTCTCTGTGCTTCCTGCAGTGCTTCTTGGGCTTTATAAGTAAGTTTATTAATATCCATTCTTCACCTGACTATTCTTACTTCAATATTTCTCCCAAGGTCACAAAACGGTATCCTTTTTTCTGGGCAGATTCAATAATACCCGGTAAGGCGGCTATCGTATTGGTCCTGTTCCCTCCGCCATCATGCATTAGTAGTATGGTGCCAGGGATCAGGTTCTGGTTAAACATATTGACCATGGCTTCAGGCGCCGGCTTTTCCCAATCACGCACGCTGAAAGTCCAGCCTACATAGATTAATCCAAGGTCGTTAATGGCTTTAACTGTTTCTGTATCACGATAATTATAAGGAGCACGAAAATAGGCTGGTTTAATCATTACCAGTTTCTCCAATAACGCATTGGTTTTTACCACTTCTGCAGCTAAAACTGCCCCGCGCTTTGATTTATCTTTATATTTATACAGGTTAGGGTGAGAAAAACTATGATTGGCGATCTCATGCCCCTCACTGGATACTTGCTTTACCAGTTCGGGATAATAGGTCACTTGTTCACCGCACATAAAAAAAGTAGCTTTTATATTGTACTTTTTCAGCACTGCCAGTACCTGCGGAGTATACGTCTTAGATGGGCCATCATCAAAAGTAAGCGCCACCATTTTTCCACTGGTCTTCCCTTTGCCTACTACCTTCCCCACATAAATATTACTCTGAGCATAACCGGCATTGACTGCACATAATAAAACTATTAATACTAATAAGGCCTTCTTCATTTCCTGCTTTTCTCCTTCTTTTTCAGTAGTTTTTGCCGCGCCTGCTCCAGTATCTCCTGGTTTTTCTTATCGCTGAGTTTATTTTCCATATACCCGATATACACATTGACGCTTTTTACATCCCAGCGGTCTTTACCACCTTCGATAGACTCCTGAAAATATTTTTTAGTGTTCTCTATATCATCCTGGGCCATATATCCCCAGCCTAACTCATAGTTTAGATAACTGGCCTCCACCGTCGGATCAGTCATCCCCTCCTTAAGCAAAGCCAGAGCTTTTTGATAACAATCCATCCCCGCCAGCATTATTGGTTCAGTTGGCGTGGCCAGATCCAGTTCCTTGGCTGAAGCCCACCGTAACCTCCGCCCATATTTAAAAACCAGGTTCAGGACCTGCATGCGGAACATGATCACATTAGATTGAAAATAATAAACGTCACCTAACAAGACATAGGCTTTCAGGTTGCGCGGATTAAGCTCAATCGCTTTTAGCAGATTATTTCTGGCTTTATCGTAATCTTGGGCATTCACCACTTCTTCAGCGTCTTCAACCAGGAGCTGGTCCTGTGGTACTTGTTTCTGCTGACAACCAATAATTAGTAGGAATGTCAACAATAATAAAATCTGTGTAATCCCCCGATATTGCATCGGGGCAGGTCTTTGTTTAATCTGTGTAATCATTTTATAGGTCCATATTTTCAATTGCTTTAATGCCCATTTTCATAGGCAGATATAGCGCCAGAATGTTAATGACCAGTAATGTGCCGGCAATCCCCAGCAGCAAAGTAGAAGAATAAAATTTACTGCCGGTTTGACCCAGTACATACATTCTCACCGGCCAAGCTTCCAGAGAAATGGTAAAGCCAACATAAAAAAGGGAAAATACCATATATAATACGCCACCCATGCTTGATTCTATTTGGGCGATATTTTCCACTTTAAACCGTGGAAAATAAGCCCCCATACCGATGCCCATGCCGGTCAGACCAAGGGTCAGAAAAAATACCGTCAGGGTAGTAAACGTCATCATAAAGGTACTTGCTTTCAGCACAATATTGGAGAACCAGATCAGCGCGGCAGACAAGACCGCCAGCGGGATCACGGACAACCAGAATTTTTCCCACATAAACCGGTTAACTGAAAGCGGAGAGCTTCTAATGATCCAGAAGCTATTCCCTTCCAAACTGACCTGCGGAAACACAAAACGCAGCGCTACGGCGGCTACTACAAAACCAACCATGCCGATATTGAGAAATGATACTAACAGCCGCAAAACCGGCAGGTCCAGCGGCAATTTATAAATATTAAAGACATAGACGATCACCAGCGCTAACAGCAGGAATATCTGGGACCATTGGCTGGTGTCCCGAAAAAAGATCCGGATATCCTTGAATAATAATGCCTTAAATTCACGCGGTAATAACACTATGAAACGGCTCGCATCCAACCTGGCCAGAAATGATTTTTTGAACACCTTTTTAGCCGCGTCCTGGCTGGAAACCCAGCCTTCATAATATACATATTTAGCCACGACCAGATTGACGATCAATAAGGCCAGAGCGCTGACACATAAAAAACTCAGATAATAGTAATAATTATTAAGAGGGGGCCTGACTGAAAAAAGAATAGCCTGGGATACCCAATAACTGGGAGAATATACAGCCACCGGCGCCTGCAAGCTGGCCATATATTGGAAGATACTCATCATTTCTGCGGGATTAGTGATGCGTTCCGGCTGCAGGAACCGTAAGAACAAGTATAGGCCGCTCCCCAGGATAACTCCCAATACTATAAAGATGTCCCTGGTTTTCTTGCTGGGAAAGAAGAACATGAGAATAAGACTCAGCAACACACCACAGCCGGAACAAATCACAAAAAAAGGAAATAAGGCCAGGATCGATAACAAGAACCCGCTGACCGGATAAAGGTAGACTTGCGCATAGGCTAGTATCAGCGGGGATAAGGATAGCAGCAACATCCACGATGAATACACCATTGTTTCCACGAACTTGAGGATAAAAACCACATTAAAGGAAAGCGGGCTGCTTAAAAGAAGAGGCAGGTCCTGGGAGAAATAAATAGCAGTAAAACTGGTAATAATATTGGAAAAAACCAGCATGGCCAGAAAGGCCAGGAAGATCATAGCAAAGAAGCGAGCGATGAGCAAAGGGCCCAACAGCGGCGTTCCCCGCATATAAACCATGCCTTTATAGCACAGAACATACAAACCCGAGAGGAAAAGAAAACCCAGCAAAGGGAAAATAATACGTTTGATCATATCCTCTTTGGAGGTGATTTTCAGGGAATTCCGCAAAGATAGGAAATTTATTTTAATCAACAACCAAATGTTATGCATAGGACACCAAGGCTAATGACAAAATTCAAATCTTCTATTTGGGCATTGATATTTGTCATTTGGATTTTGACATTTGACATTGCTATTCTAAGTATTTCAAAAGGTCAGCATATTCTGAACCGCCAGTGAGCTGCAGGAAAATATCTTCCAGGTTTCCTCCCTGTTTAACCTGCTGGCGTAATTCATTGGTAGTCCCCAGATTGGTCAGCTTACCACCCTGTATTATGCCTATCCGGTTGCACATATGATCAGCGATCTCCAAGGTATGGGTGCACATGAAAATAGTCGTTCCTCTTTTACTTAAATTAACGAAGATCTCTTTCATCACCCGGGACCCTTTGGGATCCAAGCCCACCAGTGGTTCATCCAGGATAATGACCTTTGGTTCATGCAGAAGCACGCTGGCCATTACCAGCTTCTGCTGCATCCCGCGGGAATAATTCTCGATCAATTCATTGGCCCAAGAAGCCAATTCGAACATTTCCAGATATTTAGGGATTTTATTAGCTATATCCTCTTCACTCACATCGTAAAGATCACCGATGAACCGCAGGAACTCGTGGCCGGTAAGTTTTTTATAAACAAAGGGGAAATCAGGTACTAGGCCGATAATCTTCTTGGCTTCTTCCGGCTGCTGCTGAATATCAATGCCGCCGACAATAGCCTGTCCAGAGGTCGGTTTAAGCAGGCCGCAAAGCAGCTTAACAGTTGTGGTTTTACCGGCGCCGTTAGGCCCTAAAAAACCAAAAATCTCACCCGGCGAGATTTCAAGATTCAAATTATCCAAGGCTTGCAGCTTACCATATCTCTTGGAAAGATTTATTATTTTAATCACTTTTTTATCCTGTTTTTTTCATTGACCAGCACGATCTTCGGCTGATATTTTTTAGCCTTCTTTTCTGCTACCACCGCATAGGCAATAATGATCACCAGGTCCCCGGGTTGTCCCCAGCGGGCCGCGGCCCCATTCAGGCAAATTACTCCTGATCCAGCCGGCGCTTCCATGACATAGGTTTCCACACGAGAACCGTTATTAATATTCAAGACTTGTACTCTTTCAAATGGCAAAATATCCGCAGCCTTGAGCAACGTCTGGTCAATGCTGATACTGCCTTCATAAGCTAAATTAGCTTCACTGACCGTCGCCCGGTGAATTTTTGATTTGCACATTACGCGGAACATTAAAGAACCTCCTAAAATCAGTCGCTGGTTGCTAGTCGCTAGTCGCTAGTTTTGTACGGATATCATCAGGTATGCGTACTATTTTTCTTTCTCTATTGATGAAAGGATGCCTGGTTTCACCGGTAGCTAGTAGTTGGCTAGTTTCCTTATTTAATACTTCATAGATGAAGTTGATACTGCTGTTACCTAATTCTTTTATTTTTGTCTTTACTAATACGAGATCATCGAAATGGGCCGGAGCTTTATAAAAGCAACTAGCCTCCATCACCGGCAGGATCAAGTTCTGTTTTTCCATTTCTTTATAGGATAAACCAAGGGCCCGCAGATACTCTATGCGGCCGCGTTCAAACCAGACGAAATAATTAGCATAATAAACCACATTCATCTGATCGGTATCCGCGTAACTTACTCTGATCTCCAGATTATGCTCCATTCAATCCTCTTTCTTTTTGATTCACTATATTATATCATAAAATCGCAACCTGCGCTATTACATGATTCTATTTTTCTGCTCATACTTATAGGCTCTAAGTATCTTTACGTTAATCCAGTTCAAATTTAAAAGGAATACGCACCCTTACCGGTACCGGCTGGCCTTCTTTTGATAGTGCGGGTGTAAAAACAGATTGCTGTAACGACTCCAGAGTTGCTTTATCAAAATCCTCCCCGCCGCTTTTCACAATCATTACTTTCCTGGGCAAACCCTCAGCATCTATATATACTTCCGATAAAACTTCCGCTTCAAGGCCTTTAATTTTTGCTAAAGCCGGATACACGGGCCTTTTCCTTATTTTGAACTCAGGCAAACGCATTACCCTAAAAAATGGCAGATATATTGAGAATTGGCCTTCATCCGTGCCAGTTTCTGAAGGAGTTGTATTCTCTATCCTGATTTCAGGATGTTCAACCGTACTTTGTTGCTGAGGTTTTATTTCTCCGTCGGCTTTTTTTACTACTTCTCTTGGACGGCTTGCCTCCTCTTCCAAATCGACTAACTGCACCACTCTGTATTTTCTGAAATCAATCCTTCCTTCTACAGAACGGAAAGCGGGAATCATCACCACTGAAAAGTGCAGCAAAATTGAGAATATAAACGAAACTTGCAAGGCGTTAATTTTCATAAAATTATATCTTAGCCCAAAAACCGGAATAAGGGTAAGCATAGTCGCTTCGTGCCTTTCTGAGTAATCCTTATTATAATAGTATTGGTCTATATTTATATTATTGAAATACTTCACTCCTCCCCGAGGACATAAAGTATATTCATGAGTAGATTCAAATACTTCACTTATAGCGCCAAAATTAAGGTAGAATTTATCTTCGACTACCTTAAAATCATCCTGCAAATATATCCCGGCAGCGCCCGCCCGCAACCATTCAAATTCCCTGTTTTCTTCTTCATAATAATAAGAACCATCAGGCATCAGGGTACGATATTTTGAGCGGGAATTTGAGTGATTCCAACTATTAAAATAATATATACCCTGCGCCAAAGTATGGTTACCCGCTAGATAGGTTATCCGGTTTCCTACAGTCAGATTATATTCCCTCTGTCTGCCGTCAAAATTAGTCATTTTCACATCTTCATATCTTTCTTGTCCCTGGTCGTATCTTAACGAAACAGTCAGATTAAGGGATATTTTTTCATTTTCAATCCGTTCCCAATTAAAAGCCGGCAAAAATCTGACATTATTACTTAATCAAACTTAAAATCATTTCCAGCTGCGTCTTCTTCGGTGATTGCCTTTGAATCGAAGTTCATTCCTTCATAGGAAGCAAGTAAATTCAGATAAAATTTATTCTTTTCATCTTGTTTCCAGGTTATTTTTGCCTGCGCGTCATAAAAAAAAGGAAATACCACTTTGTCCGCTTTATCTTTATAGAGCATATTTCAGTAAGAGATCATAATAGGTTCTTCTGGCCCCTACTATATATGATATCTTATCTTTTTCAATGGGCCCCTCTAATACCGATTCAAAGGAAGTAGCAGATAAATCCACAAATCCTTTTCTTTCTTGATAATTCCCTTCGCGGTTTTTTACGTCAATAACCGCAGATAAACCCTGAAAATATTTTACCGGGAATCCGCCGCTATAGAAATCCACCTTCTCTACAAAAGAAGGATTAAAAATACTCTGATTGCCTCCCCACACATAAGGCGTTAAGATGTGAATATTATCAAGAAAAGAAATAGTCTCATAAAACTCTCCTCCCCGGACGTACATAAGCGAGGAAAAATCATCCCCGGTAATAACTCCCGGCAGGGTTTGAACCACTTTCAAAGTGTCGGAAAATAGGTGCGTGGTGGTCTTAGTTATATGTTCTTTGTCAATTTTCTGCTTAGATCCTTCGATCTGGGACTTATCTTTGACATATATCGCACCGAGCATATTTTCGTTGGCCAATTGCATTTCCAAAGTTACCTCTTGATAAGGATACACAAGTTGCCTACTTATCCTTTGATAGCCAGTTATTTCAGCTGTCAGCTCTATTTTCTTACTATCTGTTTCTATTATAAACTGTCCCTTATGGTCACTGGCCACTATTTTCTTTGTTTCCTCATTTTTTATACTAACACCTTCTAATGGTTCTTTAGTTACCGCATCTAACACCACACCTGTTACCGTTTGCAATTCTGTACTTAATCCAGAACTACAGAGAAACAGAAATACAATAAAAAATATAATTGTCTTCATTATTATTCCTTTTACCATTAAAAAATACAGATTCAATTAAGCCGCCTCTGGCGACTAATTCCTTCCGATACTTGAAAAAGTACCCGACATTAAAACCTGTCGGGCATAACACAATTCATGTAAAATAAAACTATTTTATCACATTAATTTCCAGCATATTGGTCTTGCCGGCAATGCCTGCAGGAGCGCCGCTGGTAATGACCACCGTATCGCCAGATTGTACTCTCTTGTGCTGTTTGACTACCTTCATGGAATATTCAATCATTTGATCGGTATTCCTGATATACTTGGCAATATGATAAGGAATCACTCCCCAGAGCAAGTTCAATTTCCTGACGTTATCTTTATCAGTGGTAATGGCATAAATAAATGCGCTGGGACGATGGCAGGATATCAATCGCGCCGTTTGGCCGCTCTTGGTAGCAGTGATTATGGCGCTGGCTTTCAGGTCAATCGCGGCCTGGATAGTAGCATGGCTAACAGCATGAGGTATATTACCGACTGATCTGATCATTTTTTTGGACTCGAAGATCTTATCATAATCCAGGGAAGTCTCAGCTTTCAGAATGATCTTTTCCATAGTTTGTACTACCAATGCTGGATGTTTACCCACTGCTGTTTCTCCGGATAACATTACTGCGTCAGTGCCGTCAATTATGGCATTGGCTACATCAGTAGCCTCAGCCCTGGTCGGGATCTGATTATCGATCATTGATTCCAGCATCTGTGTCGCGGTAATAACTGGCTTAGCGAAAGTGTTACATTTGCGGATAATTGTTTTTTGTACAATAGGCACATTTTCCGTAGGCAGTTCTACTCCCAAATCCCCGCGAGCGATCATAATGCCATCAGCCGCATTGATAATATCATCAATATTAGCTACAGCCAGGGGATGCTCTATCTTGGCAATGACCCAGGTTTTAGCTTTGAGTTTTTTAATCAAATTCTTGATCCGTATCACATCCTGGGTCTGACGTACAAATGAAAGACCAAAAAAATCCACCCGCTGCTGAATACCAAATTTGATATAACTCAGGTCTTTAACAGTCATAGCGGGCAGCTTTAAATAAACCCCGGGAATATTGACGCTTTTATGACTCGTTAAGGTGCCGCTTTCCAGTACTGAACAATGCAAGCCAGCAGTAGATTTTTTTAATACCTGCAGTTTAATATTGCCGTCATCCAGCAGGATATTATTGCCGGCTTTTACGTCTTTGATGATATTCTTGTAATTTATGGAGATATATTTACTATTGCCCAGTATCTGCGAGGCGGTAATGATCAGTTCCTGGCCTTCGTGCAGATCAACCTTGCCGCCGGCAATATCTCCGACTCTGACGTGAGGCCCTTCCAGATCCAGCAACACTCCCACGTTTTTCTGCAATACTTTAGCCGCGATCCGGATATTGGAGATTATTTTCCCCAAATTCTTAAAATCGCCATGTGAAGCGTTCAGGCGGGCAATATTCATACCCGCCTGGATCAGCTCCTTAATAGTTTGCAGGTCCTGGCTGGCCGGACCGATCGTACAAATAATCTTGCTTCTTCGCATTTTATTGCCTTTAAAGTAATCTGTGTAATCTTTTTTGAAATCAGTGTAATCGTGTTAACTAATCAGCTCCCTCAGTAGACATCTCTCCGCCTTTTTTAATGTCCATTAAAGAAGCGGCTCTGGGAACATCCTTCACCTTAGTTACAAACTTCTGCACTAATTCTTGGGAATCTTTGATCTTCAGCTGGTCAAACAGGAAACCGAATTTAGTTTCCAATTCCTGGCCAATAGCTTCACGCAGATTTCCCGGGATGTTGAACATTTCCTTTTTAAAAGGTCCAATGGCTTTCTTGCGGGCCTTATAAATAAACTGCTCTTCAGTCATGCCTGGCTTCATCTCTTCCTTGGCATTTTCAGGCAGCCAATCATACATTTTTTTCCGCAGATCTTCAGGCAGGTTCTTGCTTTCATAGATCATATTCTGAAAACCGGTGGCCAAGTGCACTTCGGCAGTTTCCGCCGCCGGGAAATTATTAAAAGCTTCATCCGGCAAGGTAGAAGCGCCATGCTGCACCGCGCCGCTAATCCCATACTTCTTACGGCCAGCTTCACCGATCTCTTTAAGCACCTTGAAATCTAATTTCACTTTGGCAACTGTTCCATCAGGCAAGACCACACCGCCATGGGAAGTACCGGTCTGCACGCTCATCTTGCTGATACCTGTCATACCCTTGGGCAATAAGGCTAAATACCCTTCCATAAATGCTTCCAAATCTTCCACGGTAGAATTCTTGGTGCCTACTTCGCCGATCTCTCCGCCGATAGACACCGTGATCCCCTGCGGCTCAATACTGCGAATATATTTGGTCAGTTCCGCGCATACTTCGTAATTAAGTTTCTGCTGTTCCTTGACCGTAGACTTGGACAGCTCTACCAGAGTGGAAGTATCGATATCAATATTGTAAAAACCGCTGGCCATAGCTTCACGAATCAGGTCTTTCACTCCCTGGACTTCTTTCCTGGGGTCTTCTTGATACTTTTTCATATTTACCTGGAAATGATCACCCTGGACAAACACCGGACCCACATGGCCTTCTTTTACTGCTGCGGCCAGGCATACTCCCACATATTCACTGGGACGCTGATTAGTATAGCCCATTTCACTTTTGGCTATTTCCATGATGAAAGCGCCGGCCTTGATCTTTTTTGCTGCTCGGAAAACAGCCCTGGCTGAATCATAAGCCAGCGCTCTTAAATTCATAGCTGGCACGCTCAGTCCTTTATACTGCTCCTGCCCCCTAGCCACGTACAAGCCCTGTATACTAGCCGGATAAATACCTTTTTCACGAGCCTGCGCCCAAATTTCATCCAGGCCTTTCTCCTTCACCTGCAAATCATCGCTTGATACCAACTCCTTTACTGCCTCATCAATATCACGCACTATCGTTGCCTCCTCTGACCGAAGGTCACCCGCCAATCTTTTTGGCGGAAATGATCTATTTATATTGCCAATCAAAGCCAGACTATAAAAATCTTTTTCATTTTTCCACCTTCACTTTTCAAGCTTACTGGTATATTCTTATAAATTTCAGTATTTTTATTCAATCTATAACTTCTTCATTATTTTATTTATTTGCTCTTTCAGCTCAGGCAATTTAACTTGTATGGTTTCCCACATTAATTCAATATTGACTCCAAAATACTGATGAATGAGGATATCTCTCATTCCCGCAATATCTTTCCACGGAATTTCAGCGTAGGATTTCTTTACTTCTTTGGTTACATTTTTCGTAGCTTCACCGATTATCTCTAAAGCTCGGATTACCGCATACTGTTTCTCCCGGTCTTGGGAAAAAGCTTCTTTGTTAATATTCTTTAAAAAATTCTCTATATCCGCAATTGCTTCAAGTATATGTTGAAGATAGAGTTTATCTTTTTTCATAAATCACTCGCCGCTGTTTTTTTACATCCTTAATTATGTGAGGATTGATACTGCTATAAACACCCAAATCTATTTTTCTTTTAAATATCTTCTCGAATTCATATTCTAAATGAACTAAATCTAATAGATTTTTACTTTTTCTTTGGTCAAATTCTATCGCCACATCTAAATCACTCGATTTTTTGGCTTCTCCTCTAACGAATGAGCCAAAAATAGCCAAAAAAACTACGTCATTTGTAGCACATACTTCTTGCATCTTTTTTTCAATATTCTTCTTCCTTAAAACAAGAGGTATATTCTTAACCAATACCATTTTTTCTTACCCCTCTTCCCTGTACCCTAGATCGCCAATATCTCTGCTAATTTGTACATCTTTTTATCCAGCTCTTTGGTGCCTTTCCAGGCATAATCTAAAGAACTGGCGCTGATTTTATTATCCTTGATCCCGACAATCTTGGTTTTTTCGCCTTTCAGGATTAATTCCACGGACTTCTCTCCGAATTTCTCAGCCAAGATCCGGCTGCGCGCTGTCGGCGAGCCGCCACGCTGTATATATCCCAAATTACTGAAGCGCACTTCCAATCTGGCGCAATCATGGATCTGGTCGCAAATAGCCTGAGAATTACCGGCCCCCTCGGCCATAACGATAATATAACTGGTTTTGCCATGTTTATGGCCATTGGAAATGCTGCTGCACATTTTAATCAGGTCATACTTCACTTCCGGCACCAGAATAAACTCAGCGCCGCTGGCTAAACCAACCTGCAAAGCCAAAAATCCCCGGTCACGTCCCATAACTTCTACGACAAAAACACGCTCATGGCTGGTAGCCGTATCTCTGATTTTGTCAATGGCTTCTACCGCGGTATTGGTAGCAGTATCAAACCCCACCGTCTCATCAGTACCGGCTACGTCATTATCGATGCTGGCCGGTATCCCGATCACCTTCACCTTTTTTCCACTGGCTTGATAAATCTGCCAAGCTCCATTGAACGAGCCATTGCCGCCGATCACCGCTAAATAATCAACTTTATTGTTCTCAAGTACTTTGACTGCTTTAGTCATTCCCTTGGCTGTTTTAATTTCCTCACAGCGTACTGTTTTTAAAATTGTGCCGCCGCGATTGATGATCCCGGAAACTGAGCGCAAAGAAAGATTCACGATCTGCCCTTCGATTAATCCCTGGTACCCTCTTTCGATCCCTACTACTTCCAGGCCATTAAATATCGCGGTACGCACTACGGCCCTGATAGCCGCATTCATTCCCGGCGCATCACCGCCGCTAGTCACAATCGCAATTCTCTTTGCTTTCATTTTAATTCCTCGTTCTTTCTATCAACTATGAACCATCAACTTTCTTTAAATACTCCCCAGGAACGTATTTTCTCGTATCGTTTTTTGATCAATTCATCCGGCACTATTTTCACCAACTCCTTAAGATCCCGACGCAGGATCTTGCGAATATTCTCCGCTGCTTCCTCATAACTGTGATGGGCTCCGCCGAGTGGTTCCGGGATAATTTCGTCAATGACGCCTAGATTATAACAATCTTTCGCGGTTATTTTCATAGTCTCGGCAGCCAGGGCTGCTTTACTGGCATCCCGCCAAAGTATGGAAGCGCATCCTTCCGGAGAAATCACGGAATAAATACTGTTTTCCAGCATATATACCTTATCACCCACGCCAATTCCCAGAGCTCCTCCACTGCCACCTTCGCCGATGATAATAACAATAATCGGCGTCTTGAGATCACTCATACTATACAAGTTATGAGCTATGGCCTCGGCCTGGCCCCGTTCTTCCGCACCAATCCCAGGATAGGCCCCCGGAGTATCGACAAAGGTTATGACCGGGAGGTTAAACTTCTCCGCTAACTGCATCAAGCGCAACGCTTTACGATACCCTTCCGGCTGCATCATCCCGAAATTCTGCTCTAAGTTTTCTTTAACATTTCTGCCTTTTTGCTGGCCTATGACCAATACCGGGGTCCCTTCGAAAGAAGCAAACCCGCTCACCAGAGCCAGGTCATCGGCAAATTTACGGTCGCCATGCAATTCCAGAAAATCAGTCATTAATAATTTTATATAATCCTGAGTATATGGCCGTTGCGGATGCCTGGCTAATTGTACTTTCTGCCATGAAGTAAGGGTTCCATATACTTTTTTCTTCAAAACATCCAGTTTGCCTTCCAGCTTGCCCAATTTTACTGACAGGCTCATATCGCCGGCAGCCACCAGATTTTTTACCTTTTCTATTTCCTGTTCAAGTTCAGATATGGGCCGTTCAAAATCAAGCACACTTTCCAGCGCCATGGGGAAGCCCCCTTAATTACACAGATTTTAAAATAGATTACACAGATTAGAATTCGCCAGAATAATCAAACCTTAATACTCTTTCATACTCAGTGCCACGGCTCCCGATGTTCTTGAAATCAAATTCCAAGCCTAATTCCTTGGTTATCTGGAACTTCAAGCCGGCATTACATTTATTATTGGTCAAATCGCTCATATTCCGTATTCGTTCATATTCCACAAAAACACTGCCTTGCTCTTCAAAGGTATAGCTGGCTCCGACAAACCCATACGTGTAATCACGGTTATTGCCACCGACATGAATCATGAGCCCGGGGATGAGCAGTTCTTTAGATAAAACCGCATAAAAGCCTTTGGGTTCCTTGAAATAATAGTTTTCTCCCTGCCCGTCATAGCCGATAGCTAATGCCGGCAATATCTGCCCGCCAGGATAAAGACGTATTTTTACCAAAGGCTGCACATCATGCGCTTTCGGGTCTAGATAACCGGTAGCGTTATCTACATCCAAATAGGCTCCCAATTCAAAGAATTTAACGCTGAACAGCAATCTGGTCAGAACACTGCCTGCGCCATACACTCTTAAATTTATATTATATGTGCCTGACTCATATATGTCCGCCGTTGGAATATCCACCAGCTCAGTCAAATTCTGCGCCAGGAGAGAAACTGGAAGAGTTAGTAACACACCGCCTAGTAGAATTATTTTTTTCACCCCGTTAGACCTCCTTGTTATCACTAAGGCGCAAAGTTAAAAGAAAGCAGGAAGTTCAATGTTAGGCACAGAGGCGCAGAGTAAAAGATTTTGTTACCCTTTGTGCCGGCTTTTGCCTCAAAACTTTGTGCCTTTGTGCCTCGCTTCTCCCTTTGTGCCTTGTTTATATTTTATTATTGATCTCTGCCTGAGCCAAACTGATAAAATCAGCCAATGGCATCACTTTCTGTTCCTGGCTATTACGCCGGCGCAGGGTCACTGCGTGATTTCCCTTTTCTTTATCGCCTACTACCAGCATATAAGGGATCTTGGCCAATTGGGCTTCCCTGATCTTCAAACCTAATTTTTCATTGCGAATATCCACTTCGGCGCGCAGGCTACTTTCCTTCAATTGGTCGCAAACACTTTTGGCGTAATTTTCCTGGCTATCAGTGATATTCAGCACTTTGGCTTGTACCGGGGAGAACCACACCGGGAATGCCCCTTTATAATGTTCAATCAGCACGCCAAAAAACCGTTCCAATGAACCCATCAGCGCGCGGTGGATCATCACTGGCTGAATAGCTTTGCTTTCTTCATTAATATATTCTACCTTAAAGGCCTTAGGCAGATTAAAATCAACCTGGACAGTGGAACATTGCCAGGTCCGGTTCAGGCAATCCTTTATTTTAATATCGATCTTTGGTCCGTAAAAAACCCCTTCTCCCGGGTCTATCTGGTACGCCAAACTGACTGCTTTTAAAGCCTTTTCCAAAGCCGCGGTGGCTTTTTCCCAATACTCCAGTTCTCCGGTATATTTCTCCGGCCGGGTACTAACATAAACTTCATATTCTTTAAAACCAAAAGTCTGCAATATGAACAGGACAAATTTAATAACCTTAACGATTTCCTCTTCCAACTGATCCAGCCGGCAATAAATATGCGCGTCATCCTGGGTAAAACCGCGCACTCTCAGCAAACCGTGTAAAGCGCCGCTGCGTTCATAGCGGTAAACTGTGCCCAGCTCAGCATAGCGAATGGGCAACTGCCGATAACTGCGGAGTTGGGTTTTATAGATCAAAATATGGAATGGACAATTCATCGGCTTGATCATATAATCCTGGCCATCTATATCCACCGGGGAATACATACTCTCACGGTAAAAATTCCAGTGCCCGCTGGTTTTCCAGATATCCAGGTTGGCAATATGCGGTGTATTGAGAAGTTCGTAACCATTCTTCAAGTGCTCGTCTTTCCAAAAGTCTTCAATGATTTTGCGGACCAAAGAACCTTTGGGATGCCAGAAAACCAATCCCGGACCAGCTTCTTCATGAAAACTGAATAGATCCAGCTCTTTACCCAATTTACGGTGATCGCGGGCCTTAGCTTCTTCCAGCAGGTTTAGGTAATTATCTAATTCTTCCTTGGTAAAGAAAACGGCGCCATAAATGCGCTGTAAACTATCTCTTTTCTCGTCTCCCCGCCAATAAGCGGCAGCTACGCTCAACAGCTTAAAATGCTTCAGCCCGCCAGTGTAGTTAGCATGCGGACCTTTGCACAGGTCGACAAAATCACCTTGCCGATAAAAGGACATATTCGCATCAGGCAGGTCGGTGATTAGCTCTACTTTATATTTCTCGCCTTTATCCTGGAAATATTTGATGGCTTCAGCTCGTGGTTTTTCATAATGTTCGAATTTGAGGTTTTGTTTGACTATCTCTTTCATTTTGAGGGATATTTTTTCGAGGTCGTCCGGAGTGAATGGCTCTTTCTTGTCAAAGTCATAATAAAAACCATCAGCAATGGCCGGGCCAATGGCCAGTTTTACCTCAGGGTACAGTTCTTTGACTGCCTGGGCCAATACATGCGATGCGGAATGTCTTAACGCGTCTAAATCCTTCATTGTATTTTACTCTGAACAAATTTAATAATTTCTTGCGCTATTTGTAAAGCTTTGTTTGTTTCCTTCAGACTATATTCAATGGGGACCAAATTGCCCTTTTTCTAACCAAGCCTTATAGTTTGTGGAATCAACCTTTTTCATATAAAACCTTACCGCTTTTTAGAATTTCCCGGATAAAAAGATTATTCAAACTTTGTCTGGCAAGCTCTTGAGGCGTCAGCACTATCGGTTCGAAGGGCATCTTTTTATTAATAGCGCGCATCAGACGCCCTACTTCAAGCCACCTTTTTCCGTAAGCTTTTTTTGTTTTTTTAATTATAAGCATATCTATATCGCTATCTCTGTTAATTCTGCCGGAAACACACGATCCAAAAAGAATAATCTTTTCCGGACTATATTTTTTTCAGCACATCCACAATTTCATTATACTTATACCCTACTTTACCCATAAAACATCTCCTTAAGACCAATTACAAAAAATAAAATGGGCAGTACAGGACTCGAACCTGTGACCCCTTCCATGTCAAGGAAGTACTCTAACCAACTGAGCTAACTGCCCTTAAATTATCTAACCTTCGCCAGAGGCGGATCAGCCTTTGGCTGAAACTCAAGCTAACTGCCCATTGTTTCAATTAATATACTTTTAAATCTCCACCATTGATTTATTAATATTACTGGGAAATAATATATATCTTTATATCCATAAGCAAGTCCCAATTGCAGGTGATAATGAGATCCTATTAAAAAAGTTGCTGCACTTCCTGCTAATAACCTTTTTTCTTTATTTCTATATGTAGCTTCTATAGCCAAGTTTATTTTCTCAGATTTTTTACTATCAATCCAAGAAAGAATTCTTGTGCCGGTTTTGGATCATCTGTAAAGATATCACTAAATACACCAATATGGCTTGAAAGTGTTGATGTTAATTGCCGGCTTTGGACAAGCTGAATGAAAATCGACTTAATATTATGACCGTCTAAGTGCCCTGAACCTTCTCTATTAGCTCTGGTTATTGTTAATTCTGAAGCAATAAATTCGTGAACACCAAACAAAAAGGAAGTTGCTGAATTATTTTTGATATTTTTATTTAGAACATGTTTTACATAAATAATATTATAGCTAAATTCTGAATATAATTTTACTTTCCTGTCATTGTATCCTAATAAAATACTTTCCGGGAAAGGAATTACTTTAAATCCGAATTATGTGCCGGTCGGGTCGGAAACCCCATAATCAAATCCTAAAGCAAAAGGTACAATAAACTCCCCTTTTTTCAGCGTATAGGCAGTGGGATTAAAAATAATATTTACAGGTTGTTCATCTTCAGCTTTTGCATAATCGGCTGAAACAAGGACACATATACTTACCATGATTAATATAAGCTTTAAATTACGTATATAAACCAGCATAACTGCCCCATTTTTTAATCATATGTTTTTCCCAAGATCAACTAAACAGTTTTCCAGCAAAGGATTAAGAATTGGAATCACGTCTTTGATCGTATGCCATATCAGATCATGTTTTACGTCGAAATAAAAATGTATCAGCTTATCTCGCATCCCGGCCATTTCTTTCCAGGGAATTGATGGATATTTTTGTTTTATCTCATCAGGCAGATTCTTTGTCGCCTCGCCTATAATTTCAAACTTACGTATTACCGCACTCGCTGTTTTGTCATCTTTCTCAAATTCAGAATATGCCATTCCTTCAACGAATTTTTCAATCGCCGCCATGGCTTCAATTATATCTTTTACATAAAGAGCTTGATCTCTCATAAATAAACCGCTTCTTTTAAAATTATTCCCTTTATTTCTTTCCGTATGACATCCGCAGGCACCACATCCACGTGTCTTTGCAGTTTTTCTTCCAAAAAATTCGAAAGACCTACCAAATGAAGAAGATTAGCGTCTTCTTCAAAATCAACGAGCACATCTATATCGCTATTTTCTTTAGCCTGACCTTTGGCAAAAGAACCAAATATTCCCCTAAGATGAGCCTTATACTTCTGTAAGACCTCAGTATCTACTTCCTTCAATAATTCTATAATATTTTCTTTCGTTAATTTTGTACTCATACTCGATTCTCCTCTAACCTCCGCCAGAGGCGGATCAGCCTTTGGCTGAAACTCAAGCTAACTGCCCGTTTATTTTATATTTTCCTGTTCCAACTTTGATAACTTTTCTATATAGCCTTGCTCTTCTTGCGAAAACTCTGGTTTATCTGTTACAGGTTTATACCACTTAAAATTCTCGTAAAATTTAGACCATTCAGGCTTATTAA
>JACRDM010000109.1 GCA_016218565.1 Elusimicrobiota bacterium
AGTAAAAATAGGCTAAGAGCTGATGGGGTTTGGGATGATATAGAGGGGTGGAGAGAAAATCGTAGCGCTGTTTGAGCTGCTCTATCTTTTTCCTATCCGCTGGTTTAATGGAAACTTCAAAGCCCAGATAGATTAATATCTCCTCTGCTTCTTCAAGTCCCCGTTTCAGCAAACTGGCCGGGCCTAAATGAGCGTCAATGATTCCGGTCTGAATGCCTTGGATGGGATTGTAATCACTGATAATCTCATTGGTAAAATCCAATAATGCCAGACTGGAAATATCGCCGCCTACTCCTCTGGGGGTGATGGCTACCTGATTGCTTACCGGCAATGAGCAAAGATTATTCAGCACCGGCACATAATTAGCCGGGCTGGGATAAAAACTGATTTCGCCCTCCTGTATAATATGCGCCATAGTCTGGCAAAGTTTAGCCTGCCAGTTCCAGTCTTTGAGCACATCCAGTTCCAGCTTTTCTGCTTGCCCCTTTGTTCCGTCAATATTTTTCTGACCGATTACCATGTCTACCGCTCCGGTAATGCCATATTCACTTTTAAACATATTATTCAGCGTAGCCCGCAGCAGTAAATTGTAATGCTTGAACAAATGCTCCCGTAATTTGCTGTCTTTGGCATTGCTGAAGGTGGTGCTGGGAATGATGGCTGCCAATATACCGGCATATTTTAGGGCTTGGGTGATAATCTCAATAGTAGCGGACTGGCTTTCAATGCTGTCGCCGTAACTGGCGCACTCAAAGCCAATATTCTGCTGGCTCACATTCCAGTAAATACCGTAAGGCGGATTAGACACCGCCAAGCTAAAATCCCGCAAATGGGGCGCATAGTCCAAGATATCGCCCACCCGAACATTATCTTTGCCCAGCATTCTTTTGGCTACTAAAGCTACATCCTTGTCCAGTTCAATACCCATTACCTGCGCCCCGGCTTTTTTCCATGGGAGCAATAATCTGCCGCTGCCGCAGGTAGGATCAAGTACCGATAAGCTGGACAATTCTTTTTCATCCGCTATCAGAGGCGATATCATTTCAAAAATAGTCTGGCACAATTCCACCGGCGTGAAATACTGCTGGTGTTTGGATTTGCCAAGCAGCCGGAAATTGCCTAACTCCTTATTGCTCTGCCGACCGGAAAAGTTCAGATCGGTTTCGCTGGTTTCTGCTTCCAATACTTCCGGGGTAATCTCCGCTAAATTGCTATTAACTTTAACCATGGGTTATTCCTCTCCTTTTTTCAAAATGTAATTGGCGTCTGTCTCATTAAAGCAGCCGCTGAAATCGGCTAAAATTAAATCCGCCTCGGAATTGCCCAAATCGGCGCAGGCTTCCAGGCGATAATGGGAACGTTCGCCCGAAGCATATTGCCGGGCGATTAACTGCAAATCCTTTTCCTCCATTCGCATCTGCATCTGCCGGCACATAATTTTCATCGCCAGAAAATATGAGCCTAATGTTGTGCCGCCCAGAAAAGCCCACTTGCCGCCATCTTTGGCGGATTCATAAGCAAAGTAGTTTTTCACATACGCCGTCCAGACCCGCTGTCCTCCGGCTTTGGTGCAAATAATTTCCCATGCCTTGCTGGGCAGGTCTTCCTTGTTCAGCGGCGTTTTGCCGCTCACTTGGACAAAAATATACTTGGTGTAATTAACCCGATAGCCACGGAGCAGAAAATAGTCCTTGCCGTTGATACCGATATACTTCTGGCCTTGATGTTCAAAGCATTGCATAACTTTTCTCCTAAACAGTTGGGATGATTAGTGATTAGATGTGAGGTGAGTTGTAAAGAGCGGTCTTTTCCTTAACGGAAAAGGGATTGGCTGCAAGGAGAACTTATTGGACAATCCCTTTTCAGGAAAGGGGTAGGAAAGGGTTGCAGATTTTAGCTTTGGAAAAAAATGGAATGAAATAGAATGGATTAAAATATGGGGCGATTTAAGACAAATACAGTGCTGCTTATTTCAACTTCCGCCGACAACACAAGCCTACCGCCACGGCGTCAAACATATGGCCCCAGTATTTTTCTTTCCAGGCGCGGTCTTGGGTTAAGTTGATGGCTAATTCCGGGTATAAAGAGACGATAATTTTAGCGGTCTCTTTTTTAGTGGC
>JACRDM010000110.1 GCA_016218565.1 Elusimicrobiota bacterium
CAGCAGATAAAAGCCTTTTGGATAATTAAAGGACAGGTAACCGCAGAGGAGTTAATAATAGAGGAGTGAGACAATGGAACCAGAGATCGACTTGGCGGCCTTTAAAAAAATCGGCATGATTCAGCAGAAGCAAAAAGAATATTTTGCCATGCGCCTGCGCACGGTGGGCGGAGATTTGACCGCGCCACAACTCAAAAAGATCTCAGAGATAGCTGAAAAGTACGGCAAAGGAGAGGTTCATCTATCCACGCGCCAGGGCCTAGAGATACATAATGTTCATCATACCAATCTGGAAAAAGCGCGCCTGGAACTGGAGCCGGCGGGGATTTATATGGGAGCTTGCGGCCCAAGAGTGCGCATCGTCGTTGCCTGCCCGGGAGAAGCAACCTGCCGTTGGGGCATCATTGATACCAAGATCCTTGCCGCGGAATTGGATAAAAAATACTTCCGGGAAGATACGCCGCATAAATTTAAGCTGTCAGTTACCGGCTGTCCGCATAATTGCGCTAAAGCCACTGAAAATGATATCGGCGTAATGGGCGCTCTTCTGCCACGCTGGATTGCCTCATTCTGTAACGATTGCCAATTATGTGTCAATATTTGTCCGACGAAAGCGATTGAACGCTTGGAGGATAAAACCGCTAAGACGAAAAAGCCTGGCTATATTTTGCGGAAAAAGAAATGTATTAATTGCAGTATCTGTACTTTATCCTGCCCGGCAAATTCCTGGGTTATCGCGATAAAAGGTTATAATCTTTTTATCGGCGGGACGATGGGAAAGATACCGCGTTTAGGCACAATATTGAAGAAGCTCATTACCAGTAAGGAAGAATTACACGCGCTGATCGAAAAATCATTGCGCTATTACCAACGGGAGGGGCGGAAAAAGGAACGCTTTGGACATATGATCGACAGGATCGGTTGGGTCAAAGTGAAAGAGGAACTATTACATGGAAAACAAGGTTAAGAAATCCATAGATCTGCATGGCGTGGCTTGTCCGATGAATTTCGTCAAAACTAAAGCTGCGCTGGCGGGACTGGCAAAAGAGGACTTGTTAGAAGTTATCCTGGATGAAGGAGAGGCGATACTTAATGTGCCTCGCAGTGTCAAGGAAGAAGGGCATCAGGTGATCAAGGTGGAAAATTTAGGCTCAACGTTCAAAGTTCTGATCAAGAAGGGTTAATTTATGATTGAAAACTCCAAGCGCAGCGCTATCAAAGCGATTTCCTGGCGCATCACCGGGACTATTGATACCATGATCATCTCCTATTTTATTACAGGCAAGATTAAATGGGCTATTTCCATAGGAGGAGTCGAGATATTTACGAAGATCTTTTTATATTTTCTGCATGAGCGAGTGTGGGATAAGATAAAGTATGGACGGAGAATACCCAAGGGAGAGGAATATAATATTTAGACATCAGATGTCTTATCCCCAGGAGCAGCAGATGGAGCATCAAGAAATTGAAGAAATTAAGCAAGAACTGAAAGCCGCTTCAGCGCCGGAGATAGTTCGCCGGGCGGTGGACAGGTTTGGGAGCGGGGAAATCTCCCTGGCTTCGAGTTTTGGCGCGGAAGATCAAGTGTTAACTGATATGCTGGTTAAGACCGGCCAGAAAATATCTGTCTTCACGCTCGATACCGGCCGGCTACCGCAAGAAACATATGATGTCATAGAAGCCACCAGAAAACATTACCAGATCAAAATAGAGGTTCTATTTCCAGAGACCCAGGCCGTGGAGATGATGGAGAAAGAATTTGGCCCCAATCTTTTTTACGACAGTATTGGCAATAGGAAGAAATGCTGCGGGATCAGAAAAGTAGAACCCCTGAAAAAGAGGTTAGCTACGCTGAAAGCCTGGATCTGCGGCTTGCGCCGGGAACAATCTCTTACCAGGCAGAAAGTCAGAGTTATTGAATGGGATGAGGCTTTTGGCTTGATTAAGATAAATCCCCTGGCTGAATGGCGGGAAGCGCAGGTCTGGGATTACCTTAATGAGTACCGGGTCCCTTATAACTTGTTGCATGACCAGGGCTATCCCAGTATTGGCTGCGCGCCTTGCACCAGGGCGATAAAACCAGGTGAGGATATCCGCGCCGGCCGCTGGTGGTGGGAAACCCTGGAACAGAAAGAATGCGGACTGCATTTAAAAGACGGGAAATTGAGTTTAAGGAGAGTCAGGAAAGATGTCTGATCATTTAAGTAAATTAGAAGCGCAAAGCGTTTATATTTTAAGAGAAGCGTACCGGGAGTTCAAAAATCTCTGTATGCTTTGGTCGATCGGCAAAGACAGCACTGTTCTGTTATGGCTGGCGCGTAAAGCCTTTTTCGGGCATGTGCCTATTCCGCTGGTCCATATCGACACGCATTATAAAATACCGGAAATGATCAAGTATCGTGATCGTCTGGCTTTGGAATGGAACCTCAATATGGTCTATGGCGAAAACAGGGAAGCTCTCGAGCATAAACTTACTTTTCCGGATGGCAAGGTTGATCGGATCGCCTGTTGCCGGAATTTGAAAAGCGAGGCCTTGAAACATACCTTGTCAGGAGGCTGGCCCCGTTATCGCATGGATCATCAGCAGAAAAAATACGTTCTTGACACCAATAAAGAACCATACACCGGCGTGATTGTTGGGGTACGAGCCGATGAAGAAGGCAGTCGTTCCAAGGAGCGTTACTTCTCGCCGCGGGATATTAACAATGAATGGGACGTGGGCGACCAGCCGCCGGAATTCTGGAATCAGTTCAAAACAGATTTTGCGCCGGGGACCCATGTGCGCGTGCATCCCTTGCTGGATTGGACAGAGTTAAATATCTGGGAATATATTGAACGGGAAAATATTCCCGTGGTTTCTTTATATTTCGATCAAGGGAAAGGGAAGCGTTATCGTTCCCTAGGTTGTTACCCTTGCACTAAGCCGGTTGATTCTACCGCCAACACAGTGAAAGAGATCATTGCCGAACTGCGCCGCGGGAAATTTGCCAATATCGCTGAGCGGTCAGGACGTGATCAGGACAAAGAAGACGGCGGGGGATTGGAAACCCTGCGCCGTGACGGGTATATGTGATATGACCAACAGACAACGTATGAACATAGTGATCGTAGGGCACGTTGACCACGGTAAAAGCACGGTGATTGGCCGGCTCCTGGCTGATACCGGGACCTTGCCGCAAGGGAAATTAGAATTTGTCCGGGAGATGTGCCGGAAAAACGCCAAGCCGTTCGAATATGCTTTTTTGCTGGACGCTTTAAAGGACGAGCAAGCCCAGGGAATTACCATTGATACGGCCCGTTGTTTTTTTAAAACCAGGAAAAGGGATTATATTATTATCGACGCACCCGGTCATATCGAATTTTTAAAGAATATGATCACTGGCGCGGCCCGGGCCGAGGCGGCTCTGCTGGTCATCGACGCGCAGGAAGGGATCCAGGAGAATTCCAAGCGCCACGGGCACTTAGTATCCATGTTAGGAATAAAACAAGTTACGGTCCTGGTTAATAAGATGGATCTCGTTGCTTATGATAAAAATGTTTTTGGCTCGCGGCAGAGCGCATATACGGATTTTCTCAAGCAGCTAAATGTCGTACCAGTCAGTTTTATCCCGATCAGCGCGCGGGAAGGGGAGAATATCACTGTTCTCTCGGGGCGCATGAAATGGTACAAAGGCCATACTCTGCTGGAACAATTGGACGAATTTGAACCTGAAAAAATCCTGGCAGACAAACCTTTCCGGTTCCCGGTCCAGGATGTTTACAAATTCACGCAAAATAATGATGATCGCCGGATAATCGCGGGCACTGTGGCCGCGGGTTCGATCAAGCCAGGCGAGGAAGTAGTTTTCCTGCCTTCCCGGAAGAGAGCGGTTATTAAGACAGTGGAAGCATTTAATGAACCGCCTAAATTGTCGGCGCACGCTGGCGACGCGACGGGATTTACCATGGCCACTCAAGTCTATGTCCGGCCAGGCGAGCTGGTAGTGGCGGCTACGGATCCTGCGCCGCAAGTTGGCAGTCGTTTTAAAGCAAACATTTTTTGGATGGGCCGGGCGCCGCTGATCAAGAATAAAGTATATAAGTTAAAATTAGCAGCCACCCGCACGACGGTAAGGCTGGTAGAAATAACCCAGACCATAGATTCTTCGGATCTCAGCATCCAGGAGAAGAAAAATCAGCTGGACCGGCATGATGTGGCTGAATGTGTGCTGGAAACAGCCAAGCCGATCGTGTTTGATACGGCGCATGATTGCGAAACCACCGGAAGATTTGTCATTATTGATAATTACGAAATTGCCGGCGGCGGCATAATTTTAGAGGCCAGTTCAGTTGAAGGCAGTATATTAGAAGAACATATCCGTCAACGGGAGAACATCTGGGAAAAAGGTTTGATCACGTCTTTCCGGAGAAGCACAAAAAATGGCCACCAGGCGAAGTTTATTATTTTTTCAGGCGCAGTGGGAGTGGGCAAACGCGCTATTGCCAAAAAACTGGAAGAAGAGCTATTTGCCCATTATAGCAACGTTTACTACCTGGGTATAGCTAATATTGACCGGGGCCTGGATGCCGATATTACCGGCAGCCGGGATAACCTGGAAGAGCGCATCCGCAGACTGGGAGAACTGGCCCGGATCATGACTGATGCCGGCTTGATCTTTATCACTACCATCGATAACGCGGATGATTATGACCTGGAGGCCTTAAAATTGTTGAATGAACCCAATGAGATCGTGGTTATTAATGTCGGGGAAAATGAATTGAGCCATTTTCAGGTGGATTTGGCGTTACCCGCTAGTGTCGACCCGTCCCGCGCGGTTGAACAAGTGATCAAGATGCTTAAATCCAAAGAAGTTATCCTGGAATATTATCTCTGAGATCATAGATGAAAATGACTTTTCTGCCTATAGCCATCAGGATTAGCGGCAAAAAACTGCTGATCATCGGCGGAGGTAAAACTGCCCTGCAAAAAATGAAAACCTTGCGCCGGTTTACCAAATCAATCACCCTAGTGGCGCCGCGCGTTTGCGCCGGGATCAAACAAAGAGATTTCACCATAAAGAAAAAAAATTACGAGCCAAAGGACCTCTCTGGTTATTTCCTGGTATATGCCTGCACTAATAATCGCGCGCTCAATGCCAGGATCAGAGCTGACGCCCATAAAAAGGGACTCCTAGTTAATAGTACCGATGATCCAGCGAATTGTGATTTTATTTCCCCGGCTATTTTTAAAAAAGGCCTGATGACGGTAGCAATTAATTCCACTGGCCGGAAAGTCAATAAATCTGTTGCTTGGCGCGATAAGATAAGAAAATTCCTCGAACATGATCACTCTACTAAGTAAAGACCTGCATTATTCCCCAGCGGAAAGAGAGAATTTCTTTTTTCAGCTTCCCTCTGTCGCCAAAAACTGCGTTATTCTGCATACCTGTAATCGTACGGAATTATACCAGGGTGAAGGCCGCGTTCCGCTAGAGGTGGCGCGCCATTTATTCCGGGTGGTCTCTGGTTTGGAATCAGCGTTTTTAGGCGAAGCCGCCATTCAGGGACAGGTAAAAGCCGCCTATGAAAAAGCCCGGGATAAGGTAACCCTTTCCACTGGTTTGCATCAGCTTTTTCAACAAGCTTTGCGGGCCGGCAAAAGGGTGCGTACTGAAACAAACATTACCCGTGGTGCTAGGTCTCACGGCAAGGCGGTATTGGAAGTGCTGCGGCAGGAAGGATTTCGTCTGCCAGGCGCCAGGATCGTGATCATCGGCGTAAATCATCTGAATCAGTCGCTGATCAAATATTTGGGAGAAAGAGGAAGCAACACTATTTTTGTCGCGAACCGGACGTATGAAAAAGCCCTGGCTCTTGCTGATAAACTTGGTTGTACTGCTGTGCGATTGAAAAAGCTGCGGGAAAAGCTGCGGTCAGCGGATCTGCTGATCTCAGCCACTTCAGCGCCGCATTTGATCGTCAAAAAAGCAGATTTCTCGACACACAGGCAGATTCTGGCTTTTGATCTGGCGGTGCCGCGCGATATTGATCCGGCTGCCGCGGAGCTGCCGCTGGTGAAACTCTTTGCTATTGAAGATATAGAAAAAAGGATCAAAGACAATATAAGAAAAAGAAGATTGGAAATTAAAAAAGCGGAAACAATTATTGCAGAAGAGATAGGGATTTTTTATTCCGCGGATTCTTAAGAAGACTGCCCTGATGAAACATCGGGGGATTACGCATTAGAAGCGAAGGAACTAACTTATGGATGGTTGCAAAATAAGGATCGTTTCCAGAGCCAGCAACCTGGCTCTGGCTCAGGTGCGGGAGATAATGGATTGTTTTCCCGGTCTGGATCATTCTGTTATATCTTGCCCGGCCTATGGCGACAGACACAAAAAAATATCCCTGCTGTCGTCGATTCCTGATGATTTCTTTACCCGGGAACTTGACCAGATGATTCTTTCCGGCAGAGTGGATATAGCTGTCCACTCAGCTAAAGACCTGCCCCACACGCCACGTGCCGGCCTGGAAGTGGTCGCTCTTACTAAAGCCGCCGATCGGTCCGATGCTTTGGTTTCATCTCATCATACAGTAATGCGGAAACTTCCGGCTGGCGTCAGGATCGGCACCAGTTCTGTATCTAGAAAAGAGCAGTTGCTGCGAATCCGGCCTGATCTTACTATTGTCTCTATTCGAGGTACGATCGAAGAACGGCTGGCGCTTTTGGATCAAGGTAAAATAGACGCTTTAGTCGTGGCCAGCTGCGCTCTACAGCGGTTGGGATTAGATTCAAGAATAACGGAAATACTGCCCTTATCTACTCATCCTTTGCAGGGGATGTTGGCAGTGACGGCTAAAGCCAGCCGGGCAGATCTGAAAGTATTATTTAGCCGGATCGACATACGGCAAAAATACGGGAAAGTATATTTGATCGGTGCCGGCTGCGGTAACAGGGAATATTTGACCCGTCAGGCAGACGCAGCATTACGACAGGCAGAGGTTATTTTTTATGATGACCTCATTGATCACGAGCTGCTAACTGATTATTCCGCGGAAAAACATTATATTGGCAAAAGAAAAGGGAAACACCACTGCTCTCAGCAGGAGATCAATGAGTTGTTGTTCCAGGCCGCGCAAAGCCGCAGGAGACTGGCCCGGCTTAAAGCAGGAGATCCTTTTATTTTTGGCCGGGGCGGAGAAGAACTGTCATATCTGCAGGAAAGATATGTTGATGTGGAAATAATACCCGGGATTACCGCGGCACAAGGCGCCGCTGCCGCTATTGGTATACCTTTAACCATGAGAGGATTAAGCAGCAGGTTCTCTCTTTTGAGCGGACAGCCAGCGCCCAATAGCAAAAAATCAGACGGGGAAACCCTGGTTTACTATATGGGGTCATCCCAATTACCAGAAATACGCCGGCAGCTGCTAAAAAAAGGAGTGGCTAAGAATATACCAGTTGCCTTAGTACATAAAGCCGGATTTATTGATGAGAAAGTAAAAATCAGTACCGTTGAAAAGATGGGTAGAGAAAAGCAGCGCTCGCCGCTGTTGATCATAATCGGGAGAACCGCGGCGTTGTATCAGAAGCGCGCTCACCTGCTCTTTACCGGCTTGGATCCGTATTCTTGCATGCTCCCGGGAAAGATTATCCATTATCCATTGATCGAGATCAAGCCACTTCCCTATACTTTAAAAATTGATCTGTATGAGGGCATTGTTTTTACCAGTAAACAGGCAGTCCGCGCGATCTGCAATAAATATCGATTATTAGCCAAGCATAAACTGATCAGTATAGGCCAGGGTACCACCGGGGAACTGGAAAAATACGGTTACCAGGCGAATATTACTGCCGCTGTTCCGGATTCTGATGAAGTAGCGGCAGTGCTACAAAAGATGAAGCTTAATAAAATATTATATCCTTGCTCCAACCTCTCCAAAAATGCCCTACAGCAGCTGACCGGGGTAGAGAAAAAAGTTGTTTACCAGACGCTATATAGAAAACAGCTGCGCCTGGATCTGCGGAATTTTTCCGGAGTGGTTTTTAGCAGTCCATCGACTGTTAACTCCTTCTTAAGTATATATAAAAAGATCCCGAAGTATCTGGTTCTCTATGTTTATGGCAAACACACAGCGGAAAAACTGAATGAAAAAGGGTATAATAAAAATGTCCAAACAGTTTCATTACTTAAACAGGGCTTAAGTTAAGACATATTCATGATAAAGTTTTGATATAACTTCAGGCATTTCGGAGAAAAACGTAAGCTATTACAGATATTTCTTGACATGATGTAGCTTAATAGCTACAATAATAATATAAATAAAGCCTTGGAATATTGGGAGGATTATAATGAATAAAAGAAAATTTAGAAGTTTTGATGAAGCGCAAATCGAATATTACAAAAAACATCCTAAAGAAATTAAGAGTTATCTTAAAATTGCATTTGAAGAGTATCAGAAAGATGGAGATGAAAAAGCGTTTTTATCATCTCTGGCTATGGCTGCTAAAGCTCATGGCGGTTTTTCCAAGTTGGCTAAAGAAACCGGACTTAATAGAGAAAATCTTTATCGCGCGCTTTCCGAACGCAGTGATCCGAGGTTTTCGACAGTGATGCAGGTATTAGGAAAGTTAGGTATATCTTTACGGCCAGCATAGAAGTCCTACCCCGTTGCTCCGGCTGATTTTACGATAATCTTATGCGATATATAGGGAAATAATAATTATGGGGACTACAACATTTTTTCTTAAGAATAACGATTTGGGTAAGCCATTAAACAAAATGAGCAAGGAAGAATTAGAAAAACTCGCTAATCTTTCGCCTTATGCTGAAACGTCTCATTATGCTGGCTGGCATGTGCCCTTAGAGCTTCATAATGGCAATGTATATGTTTTGGTGTTTTGGAAAGGCCGGTTAATGAAAATCGAAGAGGCGCCCAAGGTCCTAAATAATAAATACTACAGTAAACATCTCGGTAAAGAAGTTAACGAGTATGAATGGACTGTATTAAAAAAATACCTGTTGGCGGAAATACAGCGGCTCGATAAGGAATTTAAGAAGTCACTGCGGAAAAATAAAACCTGCGTTAAGGCGGCAATAAAGGAACGAAAGGGGCGCTGATTAGCTATGGGTAAGAAATGCAAAAAGTGCAAAGTACCGCTGGAAGGGTTTCTGTACCGGCTGATCGCGGCGAGGCTGTTTAGCATACGGCCGTCAACGAAGAACCCCGACTTGTGTAATAAGTGCGAGGATAAGAAGTAATAGTAGTAAAGGCAAAATGACAGTTTTCTTATGCAGATAGAAAGGTATGCGAAGAAATATGGCTAAGGAAGCTTTAAAAGCTTGGACAGACACACTTTTTATTCAAAACCATATTAATTTAATGGCATATTAGGTTTTTCAGGAGTGACTATTTAACCAACTGTGAATTTGCGAAGTTCACAGTAGGGGTTTGCGGTGGACATAAAGTTGCCCGGGTTTTAGAAGGGTACAGAATAAAATCAAAAAAGACATTGGAAGATTCAGCGCAAAAACGAGCGCCAAGATATTACATCTTTGATATTTGGATTGCAGGTACTGGTGGAGTCTGCGATTATAAGGTAGAAGTCTTGCGCCGGATCCAAATTGCCGAGACAAAAAGTCTTTACAATTTCGCCAAAGTTATCACTAAAGCTTTCGGCTTTTACTTTGACCACTGTTTTGAATTTTATGATAATTTTCAAAGGTACCCTGATTCAAAGAAGTCGTATGAACTTTTTGTTGATATAGGAGAAGCGCCGTTAGAAGCAACGGGGTCAGTCCTTGAAATGGGAAATAGATTGACAAAGAAGAAGCAAGATACAAAGAGAAGCAAAGGGGACAGGCACTGAATCGTGAAACTGCCCCGTAATATTTAAAATTACCAGAGAAATATGGTGGTTTTTGTTGTTACACCATGGGTGCGGATGTCGTGAAATGCTCATAGCGCTTGATTGTAAAATAATACAAGAAGCGCGTGCTACGCTTCGTATTATAAAAAGCGGCAGGGGCAACTTGCCCATGAACGAAGGGGCTTTTACTAAGAAATATCAAGAATGGGAAAATCGAGATTGGCGGAAGTGGTTAGAAAAGAATCTCGTGTTTCCATTTATCGTGGAACGCAAAGAAGATGACGACGATGCTTATTTTACAGATATTGCCAAACACGCGCCATTTCGTTTGGGCCATAAGATGAAAGTATTAAAGGTGATTTTGGAAGACGACTTTTATGGAATTATTGTTAAAGTCCGAGAAAAAGGGCGCGTTGGCTCGGTGTCTTTGTGCGATGTTGAAGTAACGCCAAAAGCCGATCAGAATTTCGGGTTTGTCCGGGAATATGTTGTTTGGTTTGCGAATCGGTAAGATAGGGAGGTATTTGATGGATAAATTGGCAGATAGAACTGCCGTGATGGCTTTGATAAAGAGGTTAGGAGAAAATGATCTTATCTCTTTGAATAAACTGATAGTTGAGCGGTTGAAGCTGATCGCCCAAGCGAAAAGCACACAGCACATGGCGCGATTTAATATCGGCGATCGGGTCGGATTCCGCACGCATGACGGCAAAAAGACGGGAATTGTCACGCGGCTTAATAAGAAAACCGTATCAATTAAGACTGATGATGGCGCCGACTGGAATGTTTCGCCAGTGCATTTGACGGCGGAGTAAGATAAATAGGGGAATGCAAAATATTATGGGCTTTTGAGGGAGAATTGTAAATATGCGCGAATCGGAGATAAAAACACTAATTGGTAAAGGTGGAGGCCGGCGGGTTGAATTCAAACAGTGTAAAACAGCTCTCAGTAAAGAGGTATATGAAACAGTGTGCGCGTTTTTGAATCGTTTAGGAGGCGAACTTTTGCTGGGTGTCAGCGATGAGGGCGAGAGGCGGGAGAATGTAGATAGGTATGATGACCGTGACGATATTCGGACTAATCTCATTGAGAGTTACGACCGTTTGCTGAGTTTTGGGGAAAAGCATTTGAATGATCCGTTTTATCTGGAAAACGACCAGTGTATCAGCCTGCGCGGGAAAATTTTACGCGAAGTGATCAGTAACTTACTTATTCACCGCGAATATACCAATGCCTTCCCCGCTAAATTCATTATAGAAAAAGAAAAAATACAGACTGAAAATGGAAACAAGCCTCACGGTCTTGGCCCGATCAATCCCGAGCGCCTTACGCCCTTTCCCAAAAATCCTTCTATTGCCCGTGTCTTTAAGGAAATCGGCAGAGCTGATGAACTTGGATCCGGCACGCGAAATCTTTTTAAGTATTGCCGGGCTTATTGTGGAAATGACCCGCAGCTTATTGAAGAGGATATTTTTAGATTTGTTTTGCCTCTTACCCCGCAAGCTACCCAGCAAGATGAGGAGCGGACAAAAATAATACTTGAGTTTTGCAAAACTCCTAAGAATAGAGGAGAAATTCAGAAATTATTAGGGTTAAAAGATAGGGAATATTTTCGTTCAGAAGTATTAAAACCCCTTATTGAGCAGGGACTGCTTCATCCAACGATCTCGAATAAACTTACAAGTCCAAAACAGAGATATTATTCCATGAAGCCAAGGGACAAAAAAAATGAACGAAGCTGAAACACGAGCCAAATACATTGATCCAAGCCTAAAAACCAGCGGCTGGAGTGTGGTGGAAGGCACAAAAATTTTACGGTAATACAAAATTACTGAAAAAGACAACGGGGACTGTACTCGAAATGGGAAATAAGGAGCGCATGACTTATTTTACAAAATAGTTAAAAAAAGAGAACTTGGAAAATGAAGGTTAAATTAAATGGAAAAGAAACAGATATGGAAACTGGTACTACAATAGAAATCCTTATTGCCAGCAGGAAAATCAATCCTGCGACTGTGGTGGTGGAATTAAACAGAAATATAATTGAGCCTGAAAAGTGGGGCAGTTTTATTATTTCAGAAAAAGATGAGATTGAGGTTTTAACTTTTATGGGTGGGGGCGCAAGTGGAAGATCAATTTAAAATTGCCGGGCAATTAATAAATAGCAGGTTTTTGCTTGGAACAGGGAAATTCTCCTCGTATGCAATAATGAGAGATTCGCTGGAAAGCTCACAAGCGCATATTGTAACCGTAGCTTTGAGAAGAGTGGATCTGGGCCAAAAGAATGAAAATATACTCGATTATATACCGAAAAACTGTATTACTATGACTAATACATCAGGAGCCAGGAACGCGGAAGAAGCGATACGTATTGCCCGTCTGGCCAGAAAAATGGGCTGCGGCAATTGGATAAAAATTGAAGTAATACCAGATACTAAATATCTCCTCCCGGATAATGCTGAAACCATCAAGGCTACAGAGGCGCTGGCTAAAGAGGGCTTTCTGGTAATGCCTTATATGAACCCGGATCTAATGGATGCCAGGCGTTTAGTTAATGCGGGCGCAGTGTCGGTTATGCCTCTTGGCGCGCCAATAGGCACAAATAAAGGCCTCAAAACACAGGAAATGATCAGAATACTTATTGAGGAAATAGATATCCCGGTTATAGTTGATGCCGGGCTGGGGAAACCGTCACACGCGGCCGAGGCTATGGAGCTGGGAGCAGATGCGGTGTTGGTAAATACAGCGGTTGCTGTCGCGGTGGACCCGGTAATAATGGCCCAGGCATTTTCGCAGGCTGTCATTGCCGGACGGTTGGCATATCTGGCGGGTCCCGGCGCGGTGAAGGAAGAGGCAGCCGCGTCTTCACCTTTAACCGGATTTTTACGATGAGTTTTTATGAGGAATATCAAAAATATAAAGAGATAGATATCGATGATGTTTTTGCCAGGGTAACAGAAAATGATGTTTTAAGGGCTATAAACAAAGAATCCTTAGAGGTTAATGATTTTGCCGCGCTTTTATCCGTGCAGGCAGGTGATTTGCTAGAGCGGGTCGCGCAAAAAGCAAATGAAGTGACACGGCGTAAGTTTGGCAAAGTAATTCATCTTTACGCGCCGCTTTACTTAAGCAGTCACTGTGAAAATGAGTGTGTGTATTGCGGATTCAGATCCAGCAGGGTAATGGAAAGGAAAACATTAGTGCCGGAGGAAATAGAAAAAGAGGCTGAAGTTATCAGTAAAACCGGGATCAGGCATATACTGATCCTAACCGGAGAGTCAAGAAAAAACACTCCGCTGTCATATATAGTTGATAGTGTTAAAATATTGTCAAAGTATTTTAGCACAATATCCATTGAAATATACCCACTAACAGAGCAGGAGTATAAAGAACTGGTATCAATTGGCGTTGACGGCCTGGTATTGTATCAGGAAGCTTATAATGAGGAATTGTATAAAAAGTATCATGTCCGGGGCTTAAAACGAGATTTTGAATACAGGCTTTTATCGCCGGAAAGAGCCGGCAGCGCTAAAATGAGGACAATTAGTATCGGCGCGCTGTTAGGGCTGGCTGAGGGAAGAAAAGAAATATTTTTTACCGGGTTGCAGGCCGCGTACCTGCTGCGTAAATATTCTGAAACTGAGATAAGTGTTTCTTTTCCGCGCCTTAAACCCCAGGGTGGAACTTTTACGGCGCCTTATAATATTTCCGATAAAGAGCTGGTCCAGTTTATGCTGGCAATACGCCTGTTTCTGCCTGGCGCCGGTATAAATATTTCTACCAGAGAGTCCAGCCAACTGAGAAGCAATCTTATCGGCCTGGGCGTAACCAGAATGTCAGCCGGGTCAATTACGGTGGTGGGAGGATACGCGAATAAACAAAAAGGCGATGGCCAATTTACAATTTCAGATAAAAACAGTGTCGAGGAAACAAAAAATATGATTATTTCAAAAGGGTATCAACCGGTGATGAAGGATTGGCAAACGCTATGAACAAGCGGGGTATAATTAATGGACTATATTGTATAATTACGGAAGAATATTGTTTGGGCAGAAACCCTTTTGCTATCGCCGTTAAGATGATTGAGGCGGGCGTTAAAATAATCCAGTACCGCGAAAAAGACAAAAGTAAAAAAGTTAGATATCAAGACTGCCTGGAATTAAGAAAAATAACAAAAAAATATGGAGTAACGTTTATTGTGAACGATGATCTGGATATCGCGCTGGCAGTAGGGGCAGATGGTGTGCATCTTGGGCAGGATGATCTGCCGGTAGGCGCGGCGCGCGCAATGGCTCATAAAGAATTTATTATTGGCTTATCAACGCATTCGCCTATCCAAGCCAAACAGGCTGTAAAACAAGGTGTGGATTATATAGGTGTAGGCCCGATCTATCCCACTAATACAAAAAAGGATGTTTGCCAGGCAGTAGGAATTGACTATCTGGATTATGTGGTTAAGCATATTAACCTGCCTTTTGTGGCCATCGGCGGTATTAAGCTTCACAATCTGCCGGAAGTATTAAGTCATGGCGCAAAGTCTGTGGCTATGGTTACGGAAATAGTGTCATGCCCTGATATCCAGGGCAGAATAAAAGAAATAGTTAAAATTTTTAATGGAGTCTGATTATGGCATTTAAACGATTTCGCCGGCATAGAATTAATGAAGAAATACGCTTGAAATATAGGGAGACTTTTTTAAAATCCGCTGATTTTATCTGGCCTGTTTTCATTGTGCCCGGCAAAAATATTAAGCAAGAGATACCAGCCA
>JACRDM010000017.1 GCA_016218565.1 Elusimicrobiota bacterium
CCCTGCGATGTTTACCTGGACGAAGAGAACGTTGTGCAGCCGGATTTACTCTTCATTTCTAAAGAGCGGCAGGAAATTATCGGCGAAAAGAATATCCAGGGTGCGCCGGATCTGGTGGTGGAGATAGTTTCGGAAGGCAACGCCTACCGGGATACCATCCAGAAAAAGCGGCTTTATGCCCGGTTCGGGGTCAGGGAATATTGGATCGTAGCCCCCGGAGAGGAAATGATCGAAGTATATCGTCTGGATAACCAGGGACACCAACTCAGCCGGACTTATTTCCATGATGATACTCCCGAATCGCAGATATTGAAAGATTTTAAGGTGGAATTGAAGGAGATATTTTAGATATTGTAAAGGAATTGTAAAAGTGGCTGCAACAAAGTTGTATGAAAAAGATTTAATCAATATTTTTGAGCGTTTGCCGGAAGACAAGGCCAACGAACTCCTGGAATTTGCCCATTTTCTGGCATTTCAATATTCAAAAAAGCCTTCATCAAAGGTGGATAAAGCGGCGCTGCTTCTTCAACAGAAAGCCTTAAGCAAAATTTGGGATAATCCAGAGGAAGATATCTATGAATTATAAACGAGGGGATGTGGTAATAGTCCCGTTTCCCTTTTTACCCTAAATTTATGCCATCTGAATTATATTTTGAGGTTGTTTCAAAATTAGGGGTAAAAATTAGAACAACCAAATCCCATTGGGACTTGATTACTCTAATTAAACATCCCATCATACGAGACTTGGAACCAGAAGTAAAAAATTGCCTTTGCCAGCCGATGGAGATTCGCTTAAGCCAAGATAGCAATGAAGTTTATCTCTATTACACCCGCTGGACTAAATATTGGCTGTGTGTGGTGGCCCGGCATTTAAACGGCGAAGGATTTATCGTTACTGCTTATGTAGCAGATAAAATTAAGGAAGGGGAGGTTATATGGAAAAAATAACTATTGTTTATGATAAAGTAGGAAATACCTTAGATGTTTGGTTTGGCTCTCCCCGCAAGGCTATCTGTGAAGAAATCGGGGGCGGGATTATCCTGAAAAAGGATGATAAAGGGAATGTTGTCGGCTTCGAGAAGTTAAATTATGTTAAAGAAGAGAAGATAGAAAAAGAAATAATGGGAATACCGCTTGAGGTAATGATTGCTTAGAAAATTGGAAAAATTAACCCAATATATTTCGGAAAACCGCCTGGAATCCCTGATCCTGGCGCTATCCCTTATGCTGGGGACTTTTTTGCGGGCGCAAAACCTGTATCATGGCCGGTTTACCAATCCGGATGAATACAGAATATTCAAGAGTTTTTTCGGCCACAATTCCCTGGTGGTTCCCTTTCATAACATTGCTTATCGAATCCCCCTCATTATTTGGGGCAAACAGCAGCATGTAGCCTTGTATAATACCGTTTTTTGGGGAAGCCTGAGCATTCTGTTGGTTTTCATTACCGGGAAAATCCTGTTTCACGACCGGGTGGGGGCTTACGCCGCCTTTCTGCTGTCGCTCTCCGGTCTCCATATTGCCTATTCCCGGACGGCGTTTCTGTCAGTGCTCCAGTCATTTCTGGTATTAGCCGCTTTTCTCTTTCTATACCTGTATCTTAATAATAAGAAGGCTGGTTTTCTCGCTATTGCCGGAATATTTTCAGGTCTGTCTTTTGCCGCCTATGTCCCATCCTATACCCCGGTGGCGGCCATATTCATCCTCTTATTTATCATGTTAAATGTTAAAGGAATGCCCGGAAAGGAGATACCCGGCAAGATAGCTGTTTTAGGCGCAGCCAGCCTGGCTTGCCTGTTATTGATAGAAATTATCGCCCGGCTTAACTCGGCCTCTTATTTTTATTCATTAATCTGGTTTAAGAAAATTACAAACGGTTACGTTAACGAAGCCAATTCCTCCGCATTGCAGGTGTTTTTTGGGGGGATATCGGAGCATGGGGGAAAATTTCAGCTATGGCTGGCCATAATCGGCTTCCTGGGCAGCGCCATGGATTGGTTCTGGAACAGGGAGAATTATCAATTGCTATTGCTTATCGGGTTTATTTCATTTTGCTATATCATCTTCAATATCATGGCCCTGCGCAGGGTGCATACGGTATACCCCCGGCATTTTGTGTACCTGATTCCGTTTACTTGTATTACAATTGCATATTTTCTTTACAGGATTGAAGCAATATTAAAAAACAGGTATATTGGTATAAGCTGCCTCTTACTCTTTGCCATTCTTGCAATTCCCCGGATTAATGAACTTAACCGCCGGGTGTTAAAGATAAACCATATGACGGCTTGGTTTGCCCGGCATGGGATCAGGAGGGCTGAAATAATCAGCCGGCTTGATTTGCAGGAAACCTGGGAAGAAAAACCTGCAATTGCAATTCCCGGAGAATGGGGCAGGGATGCCTCCTCGCCGCCGTATTACAAGATTCACTGGCCGGAACTGATAAAAATTTGCCGGGAGGAGAAAATCCGTTATATTTTAACCGGGGGCATCGGCAGCGCAGCCTCTACGGGTTATAATGACCCGCGGCTGGCAAAATTCAAACCGATTATGACATGGGAGAACCCATATAAGTCAGATTGCGGGGTGGATTTTGCGCTTTACGATTTAACACCGATTCTGAAGCCTGAATAGGTTGTAAGGTTGGGTTGGATGAGGCTCAACCCAACAACAACTCCCGGAACACAAGATTAATTGAGGGTGAATATCTATGGAAATAGAGAAAAAGTTATTGTGTGGAATATTATTGACTATAATAGCATGTGCTAGTGGTAGAAGGGGACGAGTAGAGGTTGCCACAGGAGGGACAATAAAAAAAGGAGTAGCTGAGTTGGAATGTACGGAACCACGAAAACCATATGTACCTGAAATAAAGGCATTCCTAAAAGCGGAAATTGATGATTTAAAAAA
>JACRDM010000112.1 GCA_016218565.1 Elusimicrobiota bacterium
CGCAGAACTATTCAACTCTGATTTAAACAAATAAAAGATGCCTTTTAAGAGCAGTGCATCGCCGTAATCAAGTTCGGTCATCACAGGATTGCCGAGGTCATCGGTTGCGCCGAAGTCCGCGGTATCTTGAAAACCGCTGGTAACCTTGTTAAGGTAACCTATCGCCTGGTCTATTTGAGTGAGTGTGCTGGTTTGAATACTCTGGAATTCGGAAAGAGTCGGAAGGGTGCGTACAGGAATAAGCTCTATACCATCGGTGGTGACCTTACCGCCTGAATTCTGCAAAAGCGTTACGGTGTTGCTGTCGGTTGACTGGAATTCAAATAAGCCGAGGCTGATAGAACGCAGATTATCGTGCTGCTGGTCAACAGGGATGGAAGCAACGAGCCCGCCATTTACCCTTACTTCAAAAACAGCGTCAGTAGCGTTGCTATCCGAAGCTGCCCAGCGGGCATAGAGCTGGTATCTACTTGAAAGAGTAATCGGCAGTGTCCAAGTGCAAGTTCCACCGCTGCCTGCGGCTATCTCTTTGTAACTGCCGTTTGAGGCGGAGCTGTGCGTCTGGTCCGTCCATGAGCCGAAAAATGATGCATAAGTCGTATCTGCATCCAGAATGATAGCATCAAACTCAAGTCTTACCGCGTCTGCCACAACTTTTCCCGTAGAGGTATCATCTGAAAGCTCTACTCTTGCTTCAGCGCCGGGACTAAAATTAAACCCTCCAAAGTACATCCATCTTCCGCCATTTTGTCTCTGATTTTTAGTTATGGTTTGGCTGCCGCCGTCATAAAAAATAGTAAATTTGGCGTCGGTTGAGTTATCGCTGAAATAAGGCCACCATACATTTACACCATATACGCCGGCAACAGGAATACTAAAAGTCCAGATGGCTTTATTTAAACCTATACCTGCAGCGTGGCCGCGGCAATCATCGCCATAAGCTCCCTCAATAACGGTATCGGCCCAGCCGGTGCCCTCTTCGGAATAACCCGCGGTTATATCCTGGTTATCAATAATTATATCGTCAACCACTGAATACCCTATTCTAAGTTCATCTTCTTTATCCAGGGCAATAAGGTTATCGCTGACATCAAATAAGCCCATATCAACAAGTTCAGCTTTGAGGTCCGCATTAGTCATACTAATAGTTAAAGCGCGCCAGAAATTTGCCTTCTCATGATTCAAATTCAAGAGCAGAGCATCTGCAAATTTGGCATCTGCTTTGTAAACCTCGTATTCTTCCAGTAAAAGGGTTTTGCCTTCAGCTACATAATTATCCGCCAAATCCGCTGATGCGGGATTAAGATTTGCGGAAAAAATTGAAAAAATGCCAAGCAAAAAAGTGGATAAGATAATTTTAGCGTTGAGTTTCATACCTGCCTCCTTTACATTTGAAAATCGGTTTTGTTTTTGTGCGTTGCTACAGTAACGTTATTCAAATCTATATCCGTTGTAATCGCCTCGGCATACTGATTCACACCGTCTCGCGCCAGGACACAATTTCCTTGTGCCTGAATGCTTCGGCTGTCATTGTCCCATTTTAATTCTTGCGCTGATAATACCCTGTGGTTTCGGGTAAGCATCGCGGGCTTTCCTTGAAAGACTATATTTTTTCTTTTCTTGTCTAATAGCGCTTTGTTGGAATGGAGGCAGGAAACAGGCTCGCCGTTTAAATAGAACGTCATGTCAACATCTTGGAGTTCCGCGGATTTACCCAAAGCAACCCTAAATCCAAAGGGCATGACTTTTCTGTTACGCAGGCAAAGCTGCTTTGCTTTAAGAATAAACACTATTTTTCCTTGGTTAAATTCGGTCAGCTCAAAACCTTCAATGAGAGGTTGATTTTTTTGATTACGGATAGCAAGGATTCCGTCTGTATTTATAGATAAGGCGGGTTGTAACCGGGAATGTGTTTTTAGGATGTGACAACCTAACCAGACCACTAGAGTTGCTATTAAAACAATAGCCAAAGTTAACAGCCCAATCCGCGTTTTTCCCGTGGCTGATTGGGCTGAATTATTACAATTCCTTTTTTCCATAATACTATAGTTTTGTTTCTTTTAAAAACTTTGTAGAGTAGAACAGTGGCGCACAAACAGATTGTGATTCCACCATCCCCTCATCAAACCGTGCGTGAAGTTTTCCCTCACACGGCTTTCCGATAACATTTCTTCAAGAGGCTTTCGCCCAGCAGACACGATAATCATTATATAACCCTAACTTCGGGTAAAGGAAGGTATCGGGATATTGTTTATATCCATAACCTACCTTCTGTCTGC
>JACRDM010000111.1 GCA_016218565.1 Elusimicrobiota bacterium
ACTGGTAAACATTTCAGCGTTTTCCCATTCCTTCTGCGAATGCTCCAATAAATCTTCTGCTTTCTGTTCGGTCAACATCCAATTTCTCCTTTAAGAGCCTATCCGAAAACATCCATCTCGTAGCGCGGGGGCTTGTCCCCCGTTGGTTTTGCCGGGGATAAACCCCGGCGCTACGAGGTTTTCGGATAGGCTCTAAATTGTTTATCAGCTTAGGTAACTCAACAATCCATCCTACAAAAGCCAATTTATTTCGCCCCGTCACCACCCCCTTTTTCCGGCCTGGAATACAGGGCAAACACTTCCACTCCCCAGCTATCCTTACCTCTGGGTTCCTCGTAATACTCTTTCCCCGCCTCTTTGATCTGTCCAATCTCCCGCCGGTTGAACAATCCGGGCATCCTGATCCAACTCTGTTCCATCTTCGTTCCCTTTAATTTCTGGAAAATGCCTCTCCAATAAATAAATCGTGCTCAGGTGCGGTTTATACGGCTGCTTCAGCAACATCTCGATGATCTCGTTCTCAAATCTTCCGATCTGCCCCGTATGGCGGCGGTAAACCCAATCCAGCATCTTGGCCAGCCGGAAGATCAAGTCATCTTTATTCTGGTGATCGCTTAGCACCCGCCCTATGAGCACTATTTCCTCGTAAAAGATAACTTTCAACGATTTGGGGGAGGTCATAATCCGCTCCATTTATGGTTGCCTTGTATCCGATTAGTGTTGCGTAACGTTGACAGAGGTATAGAGCAAGGGATATGCCAGATAACCAGCGCTTATTTAACTAGTTGATATGTTGTCTTTTATTGCGCAATATTGTCTTGTTACAGCATGTTACTGAACAAAATAATAATGCCCAAACCTCAAATCTGAGGTTTTCTCGCCAAAAAGGGCGGGGTTCGCCCTCAAATTTGAGGTTTTGGGTATGAAATCGCCCTCAAATTTGAGGGCGGCAATTTGGGGATGCCCGGTTTTAGGGGTATAGGCATGGCGAGATAAAAACAAGGTCGGCAAAGCAACAGCTTGTTATATAAAGATTATATGTGTAACAAATTGTATAAAGAAGCTCTTAACCGGATGGCGAGAAAGTTTAATGCGGGGTATACCCATTGCACTAAGGGTATGCATAACAATTATTGTCAGCAGTCTAATAATCTGTTTCCTGGCTACCTTACGATGAACCGAAACAACCCTCAAAATAACGAGCCTCAAGAAACCGCCACAGGATGTGCCGGACAAATGTTTCTCACGCCGGATGAGCGGCTGTCTGAACTGGCCCGGCTTTACTCTATAGGACTGACCAGGCTGCTGGCGAAAAAGAAGTCTGCCGATAAACACGCATCCGGAGATTCCCCTTGATCTTGGCTGGATGAGCTGGTAGGTTCCAATTGCCAGACATTAAATATCAACAGGATAATCTGACATGATGAAGAAAATTAAAAAAAGGGTAGTTATCTACACCAGGGTATCTACCGAAGAACAGGCCAGCATTGAATACAATTCGCTGGAGAGCCAGAAAGATAGCTGCTTACATTACATCCAAAGCCAGGAGCGGGAAGGTTGGGAAACCATTAAGGTCTATGTCGACGCCGGGGCTTCCGGCTCTAACATTAAACGGCCTAAACTCCAAGAGTTATTATATGAGGCTAAACTGGGGAAATTTGATATACTGGTGGTCTACAAAATTGACCGGCTGACCCGCAATACCAAGGATTTTTATCATCTGATAGATTTGTTTGATAAGCATAAAATCTCCCTGGTCTCGGCCACCCAGCACTTCGACACCTCCTCGGCTACCGGCCGGCTTATGCGGAATATTATGCTGGATTTTGCCCAGTTCGAGCGGGAGATGACGGTAGAGCGGACGGTTGACAAGATGGTGGAGCGCGCCAGAAAAGGAAAATGGAACGGCGGTAGTATTCCCATAGGGTATGATTATGATTTGCACACTAAGAAATTGGTGCCCAACCCTGATGAAGTCAAACTGGTAAGGATGATTTTTGATTATTACCTGGAGTTTTCCTCTACCTCAAGCGTAGCCAAGAGGCTTAACCATGCCGGATTTCGCAGCAAGACCAGAACCAGCCTGGAGAATAATACCACCGGCGGCAAAAGATTTATCAAAACCTCCATCCAGGCCATCCTTCAGAACCCCCTCTATACCGGGGTAATCAAATACAGAGGCACAGTGTACCCGGCAGAACATGCGGCTATTATTGACCAAAAAGTTTTTGATAAGGTTCAGCGGACGCTTAAGCGTAATGCGGAAAGGAAATCTTCCGGCAAGAAAAATACCTACCATTTTCTGCTCAAGAAGCTTATTATTTGCGGCGGTTGCGGTTCTTACATGAGTCCGCATGTGGTGCATAAAGGGGAGGAGCGATATCGCTATTATCGCTGTACCTCTGTAATGCAGCAAGGGAAAGATGCCTGCTCGATTCGTAGCGTGCCCGCAGACCAGATTGAGGCTCTGGTAATAGATCAGATAAAAAATATCAGCGGTAATGAAAATTTTCTGGCCAAGGTAGTAGAGGAAACCAACCGCCAGACGTTAGAAAACATTATCCCACTAAGGGAAGAAAAGCAATTATTGGAGAAGCAGCTTCAAGCCACCAAGCAAAAAACTAAAAATCTTATCAGCGCTATATCCGAAGGGATGGTCAAAATCCAGGCAATCCAGGAGGAACTATCAGCCCAAGAAGAAGCCGGCAATGGCTATATGGTGAAGATTAAGGAGCATGAGGAAATCATAAAGCGGGAAAGTGTGCGAGTGATAGACGGCGAGCAGCTAAAGCGCAATTACCAGGACTTCCTGGCCGTATTTGCCAATATGCTGCCCCCCGAACAAGAAGAGTTTTTGCATCTCCTGGTAAAGGAAATCCAGTGGTTCGGGGATAAAATAAAAATAGGTCTATGGGAGATACCTCCCATAGACCTTATGAAAACCGTTGACAATAGTTTGTCAACGAGAACACTCTGGCTCCCCGCAGTGTTCTCATTTACAAACTTTATTAGCTTTACCCGCAGGGTCGTTAGTAGGGTAAATTATAGTAGCGGATTGAGAAGAACTATAGCATTACAGACAGTATAATAAAAATCTACCGGATTTGCAAAAATAATTTTTTCGGTCACTTTTTTCACGCCAACTTTCACGCCACATTCACGCCAAGCTGTTTTTTACTATGGCATAATTGTTATTAATTATCCGGTAATTAGCTCGGTCTGTTTCTCGCCATATTCACGCCACATTCTCGCCAAGTTGATCAAAATCTCTGGGGTAAAATGTGGCCATGAATGGAAACATTTTAAAATTTAATAGCCAAAAATTCTGTAGGCTTAAGAATCTTTATCCCCAGGTATTCCTTTAAGGGGAGGATGTGTTTGGCATCGCCGGAGACAATAAAGTCAGCTTTCCCGCTTACGGCGCATTCCAGAATACGGTTGTCAGAATCCTTTTCTTTTATAACGGATAACTTGTGCACGGGCTGGATTAAGGTGGCTATTTCTTTGATAGCGGCTAAGGCGTTAGCAATTTCCTTTTCGCTCCAATTGAATCGTCTTTGTAGGACGTCAGCTACTTCACCCAAAATAAAGGGAGAGATAATTAACTCAATAACCCCTTTATTCGCCAGATTCAAAATTTTATCTGGGTTGCCGCCAAAGTGGAGGGCTGATACGATCACATTGGTATCCAGCACTATTTTTACCATTTATTATCTCGTCTGGTCTACCAACTGCTCTACATCCTCCTCCCGGAGCCCAAGATCCTTGGCCTTTTTTTGCCCATATGCCTGAAGGTCTTTCCATCTAATACTCCACATATATTGCCTCAAGGCTTCGCGTACTAATTCGGATTTAGTACGGGCTTCCTTTTTGGCTACGGCTTCAGCTTGTTCGGCCATATCTGGCGGTAAAGAAATATTCCAAACTTTGGTGGTTCTTGACATGACAACCTCTCTTTTACTTAGTAGTGCACATCGGGGTCAGGTCTTGAAATGACAGAAAGAATCGAATATCCAGGAGCGGTCT
>JACRDM010000113.1 GCA_016218565.1 Elusimicrobiota bacterium
AGCTGACCTCATTTCACAAAGAGTGGCGCTTTTTTTAGCTGGCCGAAAAATAAATAAAAAATAAATATTTTTTTACTTGCAATTTTTAAGAACTAGGTTTAAAATATAAGCTATGCAAGTAAATCGAAAGGAAAAGGAGTAAGAATGAACATTTATGTGGGGAACTTATCAAGGGATGTAACTGAAGACGATCTCAAACAAGCCTTTGCTGCTTACGGGCAGGTGGCTACTGCCGCCATAATTAAGGACAAGTTTAGCGGCGAATCAAGAGGCTTTGGTTTTGTAGAAATGCCGACCAAAGAAGAAGGAACAGCAGCCATTGCCGGGCTGAATGGAAAAGATCTGAAGGGCCGTAATCTTAACGTGAATGAAGCTCGCCCCAAGACTGAAGGTGGTGGTGCAAGACATGGCGGCGGCAGTAGAGGCGGATACGGCGGTAGCAGAGGCGGATACGGTGGCGGCGGCGGGAAGAGATGGTAATTGAGTACTAAAGCTATCCAATAATGATAACCACTAAACCCTGCATTTTTATAATGCAGGGTTTTCAAGTCGAGGGAACGTGATGATAAAGTGGGGAGTCTGGTTAGTCAGCCTGATAGCGCTAGGCGGATTTAAATTCAACGAGGTTGAGTATCCTTTACCTGATTATACAAAAAATTCTCCAGCCTGGTACGCTCGCAATGATTCCTATATTCCGGCAGAAACTGAATTGCCGGCGATCCTGCAATTAGCCCAGTCTGCTACTATGACTTTTGATCTGGCCAGCGCTGATTATGATAAAGATGGTGTTCTCAACCAGTATGATCCGTCTTCGTATGATTGGCGTGAGACTGGGTATAATCCTTTTGCCGCGCTGGCTTTTCTGAACTGGGATCATCAGTGGAACTATTTTGCCTTTAAGGGAGAGAACCTGGATAAAGCGGTAGCTGCTCTGAAAAAAGCCGGGATCGCTTATGTGCGGATGGATTTTTCCTGGAGCGACATAGAACCGTCACAGGGCAAATGGGACTTTAGCCGCTATGATCGCCTGGTTAAACTATTAAGTGAAAATAATATTCGTATTCTGGGCATTTTTTCCTATTGCGCCGGCTGGGCAGCTAACCCGCCTGATTACCTGTGGTGCTCAGCGCCGGTTGATAATAAGTTTTTTACTAATTATGCGACTGCGGTAATAAAACGATATAAGAATCAGGTGAAATACTGGGAGGTGTGGAATGAGCCTGATTCACGGACTTACTGGCGGCCGCAAGATATGCTGGTCGGCTATACCGCGCTTTTGAAAGAAGTATATCAGGCTGCCAAAGCTGAAGATCCCAGCTGTAAGATCCTAATAGGCGGCCTGGCGGAAGGATATAAAATAGAATGGCTCTACAAGAATGGCGGTAAGGATTATTTTGATATCGTTAATTTTCATATCTTGATCTCACCGCTCCGCCCGGCTCCGTTCAAAGCGGCGCAGAGCGCTATCGTCCAGGTAAAGAAGATCATGTCCAGGTTTGGGGATAGCAAAAAGCGGATTTGGATAACAGAGTTGGGCTGCCCAGGAGTGTCTAAAGACCTATCGGTGCCGCAATGGTGGAACGGACCGAATCCTGATGAGCAGCACCAGTCCGACTGGGTGAAAGTAATTTTTACCGAATTGACTAAAGAAGAGCAAGTGGATAAAATATTCTGGGCTTTTTTTCGGGATACCAAAGCTTATTTTGGCAATGGGGTAGATTATTTTGGTTTGATCGGGTGGGATTTTACGGAAAAGCCAGGGTATAAAGCGCTGGCAGAGATAATTAAGAACTGGAAACCGCCTAAGTAAAACTCCGTTAACGGTATACGGATACGAAACCCGATAAGATCAAAAGCTTTTTCGGACATCGTAACCGTAACCAAATGCCGAAGTTTTTGCAGTAAACCTTTAGTCTGGTCAGGCGTCTTATTAAGTAGCAGGTAAATATTCGTTGGAGGTGTAGAATGAGGAAAGCAATGGCGTTAGCAATGGCAGCGCTATTCTTGTCACCGGTTGTGTTATGCGCCGGACAGAATAAAGGGCAAGGTATGAATAAAGGTTCAGCCACTGGACAAGAAACCAAGCAATACCGGCAGGGGCAGAAGGATAAACGAAAAGCCCATATGCAGGAACAGCATAAGGAAAATAAAGAGTTAAGGGAGAGTTTAAAAGGAAAAACCCCGGAAGAGAAGAAAGCTGCTATTAAGCAGAACCGGGAAACACAATCCCAGGAAAACAAAGCTTTTAACCAGAAACAGCATGATGAAAATATGACTTTCCTGAAAGAACGATTAGCCAATAACACTAAATTGAATGATGCCCAAAAAACAGAGTTAATCAACCAATTTGAAAAACAGTATCAGGAAAATGTCAGTTTCCGTGACCAAAGGCACAGTGAGAACATGGCTTTCTTTGAAAAGATTGCCAATGATCCGAATATGACCCAGGAGCAAAAGAAAGAAGCCATTAAAGCGCATCGTCAGGAACAAAAAACCGAAAACCAGCAGCATTGGCAGGAGCAGCACCAGGAAAACAAGGAATTAAGGAAGGAGATCAGGTCGGAAGTGAAAGGCAGTAACCAAAATACAAGTGGGACGGAAACAAAGTAAAGATCGTTTCCAAGGGTCAATAAAAAATGTCAGAGTAAAGGAGCAGGATATTTCCCTGCTCCTTTACATTTTGTTATTCCAAGATTACTTCAATATGATTGATCTTTTTAGCAGCGTGTTTTAGTAAAGCAGAACGGGAGATCAATGCTGCTGCTTTACCGATAAACCGGAAATCTATTTTTTTGCCATTAATAGTGATGGCCTGGATAGAGTATTTGTTATATTCCAAATTTCTGACATTAGTATATACCACCTTGATCCTTTTTTCAGCAAAAGTAGTAGTTAGGCTGATTTGGCCAAGTTCGTTGATTTGCGCTAAGGAGAATTTAGGGTTGAGCAAAAGATCGCCAAAATGCCCTTTGACCCCAAAAACCTCTTCCAGCAGGGTCGCAATGAACCAGCTGGCAGAACCAGTCAGATAATGATACATGCCCCGGCCGGCAGAGTTAAAGTATTCAGGGATACCAGGATAGATCTTACTGCGTGCCGTATCCGCCGCCATATGATAGATTGAACTTAATACTTCATATCCTTCCCTGGCAAAACCACGGGCATAGAGGCTATAAGCCAGCATTACGCACATATGATTGAAGAAAGCGCCATTCTCTTTGTCTCCATAGGAAAAAGAAAAAGCCCGGCCAAGATTGAGCTGCAATTCGTGGAAATTAGTATTCAGCCTGAACCCACCCAGGTCTTTATCCTGCAAATACTTCTTGATACTGGCAAAAATCTGGGGAATTTGTTCATCCTGAGCGACATTCCCCATAATGGGGAAAACCTGTCCAGGCAAGGTCATGCGCAGTCCTTTAGAATGTTCTCCTTCCACTCGCAGGCCATCATTATTATAATAACCGTTATACAAACTGGCGCCGCCTTTAATATTGAGCCGCTCGTTTTCATTGATATGGTTATGCAGCCATTGGGCCTTGGCGCGCAGATCCTTTACCAGGGCGGCGATGGGCACGTCTTTTTTCTTGCCGCTGATGACGGGAGTCACTGCCGCAAAATAATGGTCCAGGATTTTATGCTTTTCGCTGATGACATTATAATGGCTGGAATTATTTATGGTATCCAGCAAGATCAGGAGCTCATGAGCTAAAGAGATTGTGGATATTTGTTTGCGCTGACCAAATAGTTCCAGTAGCTCAGCGATCTTCATCATATTTCCCGCATACAGGGCGGTGAACGCCACGCTTTCACCGCGTTCCTTGGCCATGTCCAGGCCATCGTTCCAATCAGCGCCTTCCAGCCGGATATGATTATGTTCTCCCACATTAAAGAATTGCACCAGGTGTTGCACCAGGATATGTTCGATAATGCTGCCCCAATAAACTTCGCCTTTTTTGGTCTTAAGCTGTACGCCGTATTGGGGGGTCCAAGCAGTATCCCGGTGCTTGGCGCGCATCAGTTGCGGATCGCGGAAATAGAAAATTTCCTCCAAGAGTATCTCAAAATCCCCGGTTTGGTGCAAATACAACTCCAGGGTGAGATAGGGCCAGGTACCATGGTCCATCCACACCCGGGTAATATTATTGCGGTCAGCGACAAATTCTCCCGGCCTATGCCCGATAATGGTGGCATTGGTTCCGTCGATCCGGACCCCGGCAAAATTATTAACCAGAGAACTCCTGGCTTCCCCTGGATGGATCAGGATCAGCGCCAGCAGGTCCTGCCAGAGATCACGCCAGCCGCGGCCGCCGCGGCCATAATCATGATCCGGCAGGAAAGAATTGCCATAGATCTTGCGCAGGATAGGCTGCAGCATGACCCATTTGGTCCAATTATTGAATTTTTTATTATCTGTGTCGAAGGTAATCTGGCTCAAACGCTCGCGCCAGTAGTCCTGGTTGGCTTTGAGAGCCTGCGTAAATTTTTCTAGGGAGCCAAATTTTTTCAGCCAGCGCTTGGTGTCTTTGGGATCAGCGGTAATACCCATGATCACGACATAGGAAAGTTGTTTCCCCGGCTGGAGTATGGCGCTGGCAAACTGCAATGCGCCCATGGCTTCTTTCCCTGCTCTGGTAGCGCCGTTTTGGGCGGTGGGAGGCAGATGATGCAGCATACTTCCAGGTTGGGACAAATCCCCGCCCTCACCTATAAATTCTTCTACCGTCGGAAAAGCGCCGACCGGCAGAGCGCCGGCGCCGGTACAGGCTTGCACCACATAAGAAATTTTGTTTAATTTATGCCCGCGTTCGTCAAAACTCATCGTGGGCGTGACGGTTACGGCAGAACGGCTGACCAGGATACGGTGTAATAATGAAGTAACTTGACGATGATCGCGCAGGTTATCAGCCGAACGGCCATAGACAGGGACAGCGCAGGTAGGAGTAATAGCCAATTTTTTACGGCTCATGTTTTTAACGGTGACCATCATTAATTCTACCGGTTCTCCGGAAACCGGTACAAAATTAGTGATCTCAGTTTCGAGATGTACTTTCGCTATTTTCCGGGTCATTTTATGATACAGGAATCCTGCCTCAAGCGAAGTATCTTCCTGTCCGGGAGTAGCCAGGGAAAAAGCCCCAGATCTTTCAATATAGAGCCAAAAATCGCGTTTGGATTTAAGATTATGCAGGTCAAATTCGCTGACCGGCTGCAGCAGGAAAGAATTTTGTCCTGTTTTGATATCGCCGTGCAGGTCAGGGGTGATGCCTGAGATCAGACCTGGCTCATTACAGAGCGGGAAGTACAACCGGGAGAGGCGCTGCGGATTGGCTATGATAAAAGTGCCCTGGTCATCAATAAATTGCCAACTTGAATTTTTAATGGATTTTGTCATATTCGGTTTACCCCGTTGAAATTTCCGCCAGTTCCAGTTTTTATTTCTAACGGGGTTTACTCCGGCATTGATTTTATGGTATTATATACCACAACGATGACAAAAATCAATAAATTTAAGTATAGGAATTTCAATCCTATACTTGATTACCCAGATTAAAAATCAGATTATTCACCCGGTTAGATATAAATTATCTAACCGGGCAGGCAGATTTAAGCCAGAGCTGGTAAGCGGCGTAATCATTTAGAAATCTGGGTAATCAGTTAGCGGAACGAAGTGGAGCCTAACTTAACTTGGGAGAATCTGCCGCGACCGATTTTAGCCCTGGCCCCGATGGCCGGAGTTACGGACAGCCCTTTTCGGCGGATCTGCCGGTCCGCTGGCGCGGATGTAGTTTATAGTGAAATGATTTCCGTGACTGGTTTGTTCTACCATTCCCCTAAAACCAGGCGGTTATTCAATTTTACTCCCCAGGAGCAGCCCTTAATAATACAGATCTTTGGCGCTATCCCTGAGCATTTTGCTTATGCTGCCAGGTATATCACTGAACAGGTGACCCCCGCCGGGATTGATATTAATTTCGGGTGTCCGGTCAGGGAGGTTATCAAAACCGGCGCCGGCTGTTACTTGATGAAAAACCTGTCACTGGCCAAAGAAGTACTGTCAGCGGTGCGGGAAAATACCAACCTGCCTGTATCGATCAAGACCCGGGCCCAGGTGGGGGATATAACGGTGCTGGATTTACTCGCTGCGGTCAAAGATGTATCGCTCCAGGCATTGATGGTGCATGGCCGTTCTTTTACCCAGAAATTTTCCGGGGCGATCAATATTAAATTGATCAGAGAAGCTAAAAAATTGTTTCCAGGCGTGGTGCTGGCTAACGGCAATTTAAATTCACCTGAACAGGTCAAGGAAATACTTGATCAAACCGGTTGTGACGGGGTTGGTTTAGCGAGAGGCGTGCTCGGCAGGCCCTACTTATTTACCCAGGTTAAGGAATTTATTCGGCAGCAGCGTTATACCAAGCCCAGGTTCAGCGAGGTAGTGCAAACCATCCTGAAACAGGCTAAAATGATGCAGGAGGAAAAAGGAAATCACGGCCTTATTGAGATGCGCAAACACCTGGGATGGTATGTGCATGACTTTCCCGGCGCCAGGAATTTGCGTAACCAGCTTTACCGGTGTTCGACCTATGAAGAAATGGCCGAGATTTTGCTTGAAAACAGCAATCGATTTGGTTAAAATAGATTCAATTAAAACAAGCTAGGCGAGGAAGGTGTGTAATGGCTGAAGAAACTAAAGCGCCACAGGCAAGTGAACAGGATATCGCTAATTTTCTCTCTCTGGCTAAGCTTTTAGGTACCACGGTCCGCAAAACCAGTCTCTATTTTATCGATCATCCCTTCGTAAAAGAGTCTTTTAAGCAACTGCAAGAGGTGCTGCGGGAAATATTCTCTGCCCGGAAAGAAATAAATTTCGGTCTTATTGAAGGAAAGATCATTGTAGAAAATATCAACCTGACCGAACAGTCCGGTCCGGTCATAGCTTTGTTGGAAGGAACCTTTAAGCATCTCCTGGTGGAAAGCCTGACTATTGATGCCAGTGTTACGGAAACCGAATTACAGGATTTCATTGTGCTCATGAGTGACCCGCAAAAAACGGTAAAAGGCGGTGGCTTAAACCAATTACTAAAAAACAAAAGCGTATTCCATATTATAGTTAACCAGAGTACTTTTGTGCAAGTGAAAAAAGGAGAATTTGTCTCCCCTGCTCCGCCGCCAGACAAACCAAAAAGACGGAGTAAACCTACGATAATAGGTTCCGTGGCCGGGACCGGAACAGGTGGTTTTGGCCCAGGTGGTGGCACGGGAACCGGCGGCGCTGGTACAGGTACCGGCGGGGTCTCTGGTAGTGGTCCTGGAACAGGAACTGGAACTGGTTTAGGACACGGGCCCGGTCCAGGATTAGGTCCTGGACTTGGCGGCTCTATGGAACCAACGGTCAAAAAAGCCGGCCGGATGAAAAGGATAGCTTATGATAAATATAAGGAGCTGGTAGCCAAAGCTAATCATTTCGATGAAACCATGCAGCAGAAGATGCGTGCAGCAGTTAATGAGTTGATAGAAGATAAAAAGAAAGTGGTGTGGGAAAAAGAAAAAATCGAGCGAATCCTGCGCAGTATATCTGACGGTCTGATGGTGGTGGATAAAGAAGGAAAAGTAGTGTTCCTGAATGAAGCCGCGGAAAAGATGCTGGGCAAGCCCAAGGACCAAATGGCCGGGAAAAATATTATTGATAATCTGGAGGAGCACCAAGTCGTCTCTTTTACCCAGGAGACCAGCGTTACTGAGCAGGGAGATAAAGTAGCAGAAATAATAGTGCATGGGATGGAAAATACCAGAAAAATATTACGCGCTTCCAGCGCTATCATCGAAGATACCAGCGGGGTGACGATCGGTACTGTTTCAGTTTTAAGCGATGTTACCAAACAAAAAGAGATCGAGGCCCTGAAAGATAAATTTGTAGCTCATGTTTCTCATGAATTAAGGTCTCCTTTGACTATTATTAAAGGAGCTGTGCTGACGGTCAAAGATCGGATCGCCGGAGAGATCAACCCGGAACAGGAAGAGCTGCTCAAGGATGCTGGCGAAAGTATTAGCCGCTTGGAAAGGCTGATCAATGACCTGCTGGATATTGCCAAAATTGAATCCGGTAAAATGGAATTAAAGCTGTCCCCCGTAAATATAAACGAGTTAATTCAAAAGGTAATTGATTCCAGTCAGTTGTGGGCTAAAAGTAAGAAGCTGGAATTGAAAGCAATACCGGGAACTATTCCGGAGACACAGGCCGATCCTGATAAGATCACCCAGATTATCATGAATCTGATCAGTAATGCCATTAAGTTTACACCAGAGCAGGGGTATATTAATATTACCACTATGACCAAGCCAGAGGAAAGTAGTATTTATATTTCGGTACGTGATAGCGGAGTAGGTATTGCCAAAGACAATCTGCATAAAGTCTTCCAAAAATTCCAACAGTTTGGGGTCGGGCGGGGAGGCAGCGGATTGGGGTTATTCATCTGCAAGGAATTAGCGGAGATGCATGGCGGCCAGATATCCATTGAAAGTGATGTGGGACAGGGGACTACCTTTACCTTTACGATACCTGTGAAAGCGGTGAGCCACTAAATGCTAAAAACAGTAAGAACAAAGAGCAGTAAAAACGAAGAGCAGTTGCCAGTAAAAGAGAAGAGCAGTTAATTAAGGGCACTGTATTTAATTTTGATTATTCCTTGCATTTACTGTTTCTCGACTTGACTGTTTCTCGTTGTGACTGTATTTTGAAATGACTGGCAACTGGTAACTGGCAAACTATACTAATAGAAATATGGAGGAATAGTAATGATTGATTTTAAGCAACCTGAGCGGAGGCAAAGCTCCCGGATCAAATTTGCGGAAGAGGTCCAAGTGATTAATGCCTCGCTGGAGGACGGTAGTGCGTACAGCACGCTGACAAAATCAGTTAACCTGTCTGAGCGGGGCATGCTGGTTCTTATGCCCAAGCGACTGCAAGTGAGCAGCAAAGCAATTTTTATTTTCCGCCTGCCGGGGATCAAGGGACAAAAGATTACTAGTGAAGTAAAGGTGGTGTGGGTTATCCCGAGTGAAAAGGATGGATTTTTCAATACGGGAGTCACGTTTAACAACCTGGAGCCACTGAAACAGACTACTATCCGTACGTTTTTATACGGCCGGATGCATATGAATTACGGTAAAAGCAATCCTGACCCTAATACCCCAGCTCAATGAAAGATTAATACTTAATGCCTAATTTTATAAAGCTCATTCAGCCTTATCTGCTGCTTTTGTTTGGGGTAGTTGTTTTTATCCTGCCTTATTATTTCTTGGCCAAATACCACTTGTGGGAAAAATTCAAGATAAAACTTACTCCGGTCTTTGTGATTTTATTCCTGAGCGCGTCACTGGCTCCGTCCATCTTGATCGCGGTCTATGGTTATAATTTAAGCAAATATGTGCTGGTTAAGGAAGCCAAAGGGTATTTGACCAATGCTTCTTATACACTTAGCAATAATATCAACTCCTTTTTTAATAAAAGGATCAATGAAATTGAATATTTGTCCAATATGTATTCTGTGTTCCAGCCGGCGCCAGCTGGGACTGATAATACCACGCGGGATGTCATTAACAGCCTGAAAGAATTCCAGCAAAAAGAATCTTCCTACAAACTGCTGGGGTTGATCGCTCCCAACGGTAAACCTCTGGCCCTGACTTCGGCTCAGTGGCAAGGCCAGGATTTTTCCGGGCAAGATTATTTTACCGCAGCTAGGCGCAGTGACCGGATCTATTTTTCAGCGCCCAGTATTGGGACAGTGGATAAACAACCGGAATTAGTGATTAGCCGGGCAGTCAGGAATCTGAAGACCAAAAAATTGATCGGCGTTATTGTCGGTATTATTGATTTGCGCAAGGTTGGCGAGATCACGCATTATACCATTATGCGCAGTATCGCGGAAAATCGGTATGTTTTTGTCACTATCCTGGATGAAAGTGCTTTGCTCTTGTACGATAATGGCATGCTTTTTTCCCGCTATCTCAAAGAGCGGTTGGCTGATAATGAAGTTTATCAGAAAGTAAAGCGCGGCGCAAAGGCAGAAAAGGAGATAGAATCCAGTAAAAAGAGAGACTCTTTTGTTACCTCCGGACTGATCCCGTTCTCCCATGAATATGGATATATTGGCGGGGTCCAGGTAGGGGCTGATCCCAATCTGGCGTTCAATCGCTGGATCATCCTGGTCAGTATCCCAGAAACTACGGTGCTGGAAGGACTACAGCAAGTAAAAACTAAATTCATAATTGTCATTATTGCTATTGTTGTTTTCATCCCATTTTTCGCCGTTTCCCTGGCGCGGGACTTTCTTAAACCTGTGTATGAGATCCATCGGGGTTCTGAAATTATCGGTCGGGGGAATCTGGATTATCATATCCAGGTCCATACTGGCAATGAACTGCAGGAGCTGGCTGAACAATTCAATCTCATGGCGGATAATTTAAAAAATTCCTATACTGAACTTGAAAAAAAGGTTCAGGAACGCACCGGTGAACTGCGAGAACGTAATATCGATTTACAGCAAGTTCAGGATTATCTGGTGCAGAAAAACGAAGAATTAAGGGACGCCTATATCCGCCTGGAACGGCTGGATATCATGAAAGATGAATTTGTTTCCACGGTCAGCCATGAACTACGCACGCCATTGACGGCGATCAAAGAAGGAGTTTCCCTGATCATGGACCGGGTTTTGCCAGGGGACCTTACCCCTGAACAGGAGCGGGTATTAAATATTGCTAAAAAGAATATTGAAAGGCTGGAAACCCTGATCCAGGATATCCTGGACCTGGCCAAGCTGGAATCCGGCCGGATGAAGATGTTGAAGCGGGAACTGCTGGCGCAACGGCTGATCGAAGGTTTTATTCCCACTATTATGCCGCTGGTGGAGCACAAGAAACTTTCCCTGACCTATTCCCTGGAAGAAGGATTGCCCCCGGTCTATGCTGATGAAACACGGTTAGTGCAGGTACTGACCAACCTGGTTGGCAACAGTATCAAATTTACCGACAGTGGAGGAAAAATAATTGTCAAAGTAAACCGGGTTAAAAATACCGCCATGGTTGAGTTTGCGGTCGAAGATACAGGGAAGGGTATTCCGCTGGAGGCCCTGGACCGGATTTTTGAGAAGTTTGAACAGGTGGACCGCGAAGTTAAGCCAGGGATAAAAGGTACTGGCTTGGGATTACCGATCTGCCGGCAAATCGTGGAAGCGCATGGCGGTAAAATTACTGTAACCAGTGGACTGAATAAGGGAAGCACGTTTTCCTTTACCCTGCCGGTTTTTGAGCCGACAACGGTATTTGAGGATATTTTCAGGCAATTTACTGATGAGTATGAACAGCGCCAGGAAAAATTCGTGCTGGCCATGATCTTGATCAAAAATTATCAGTATATACTGGAAAGATATGGGCCGACCTGGGTAAAAATATTGACCGCTGATATCGCCCAATCCTTGCAGGAAAAGATCCAACGGGATGATCGGATGATAAAAATGGTTGATGGCACAGTGATCGTACTGGTCAAGGATAGCGGCAATAATTATCAGCAATTTGCAGAGAAATTGCATAAGTTAATACCTGGACAGACGCATTTCTACGACCAGGAGGAAGTGAAGGTAGACTTGATTGCCGGGCAAGCCTTCTTCCCTCATGATGGAACAGGATGGGAAGAGTTATTGGCCCAGGCCCGGTACCGGGCCAAGGGAGGAAAAGCGTGACCGCAGAAAAGAAAGCCAAAACAATTTTGCTGGTAGATGACGAAAAAGATATTGCTGAGTTGACCCGGCTGAGGATCCTCAGTCTGGGATATAATGTAGTCCTGGCTGGCGATGGCGAAGAGGCTTTGGTCAAGATCAGAAGCGAACATCCTGACCTGATCCTGCTGGATGTCAAAATGCCCAAACTGGACGGTTATCAGGTATGTAAGGCCGTAAAAAATGACCCGCTAATGAAAGATATCCCCATCATCCTTTTTACCGCTTCCAGCCGTCATGTAATGGAGTTAAGCGACCGGGCGTTAGATCTCGGAGCCGCCAGTTGCATCAAAAAACCGTTTGATTCCAAAGAGCTGCTGGCGCAGATCAAGAAACTTATTGGGTAAAAAACCGGGCGCGGTTCATAGTCCACTGTTCGCGGAAAAAGTAAAAAGGCTCCTGGTCCTCACGGTCTAGATACTTGGAGTTAGACGGAGAGCCAGAATTTTTAAGGAAAGAAAATTTACGATGCTACTTCCTATCGGAAGAAAAACAACTCTTAAAAAGCTCCCCTGGTTTACTAGCGGATTGATAATTATTAATTTCTATGTATATTTAAATACCTATCCGGCTGAAAATAAGTTTGAGAATTTTTCTCAATCTGCCAGTGAGCTAGTTTTATTTTTGACAAATAATGAATCCGGCTTAGCTGCCGCAACACAAGCATTATTGCTTAAAGAAAGGAAAGAAGCAAACTTCCCTACCGCTAGGGCCGATGAAATAATTCAATCTATTCATGAAGGCAAGAAAGAGCTGTCGCCTATACCAATGGTAAAAACTAAATGGAATTATCTTTACAATAATTATATGACTTTAAAAACAAAATATGGTTTTATTCCCGGGGGTTATCAGTCTGTATTTATGAAGTATGGTTTTTCCTCAAAAAGTGGAGTTTTCCCTAATATTCTTACTTATCAATTTTTGCATAATGGCTTTTTACATATATTTTTTAATATGTTTTTTCTTTGGCTCGTAGGCTGTAACATTGAAGAACGTTGGGGGCCTATTATATTTTTA
>JACRDM010000116.1 GCA_016218565.1 Elusimicrobiota bacterium
GATTATTGTTCTTTATCGCCAAAAAACAGACTGATAAATATTTTATATCTTCACCTGGTTTAGGTAGTTTTACCCCGATTATTTTAAGAGGGTATTTTGCAATTTTTAGCCACTTCCCATATTCTTGCACTACCACTTGCTTAAAATTATGCTGATCCCATAGGCCTACAACACCTACCAATCTTTTATCGGTCTTTAATACAAGAAAATCTTCCGGACTAAAATCTCGCAGAAAACCAGACTTGCTTTCAAAATCCGTTTCCTGCAATACAGGGAAACAATTTTTTTCCCTACCTTCCTTATTTAAAAAAGCGACTATTTCTTTTAAATTATCCTTGTTGCCCTGGCTGATCGTGATGTGTGGAAGCAACCCAGGTTTATGTATTTGTTTTGTTGTAAAAACATAAGTAAAGTAAGGCCCAATATCCTGATAAGCTGGTAATCCGGCTTTCTGGGAAGTCAAGACCTTCTTGGCTAGATAATTATCCTCAATTATGGTTGAAAGATAAAAATCAGCCTGTCTGTCTTCATGCAGCTTTCTAAGATAGCTATACCCTTTCGCTAAAAGCAGATGATTCCGGTGATGTGAGTCCAATCGCAGATCGCTCAAATACCCTACTTGCTTTTCCATTCCGTTAACAAAAAGCTTCCGTAAAGACCTGCTGGCACAACCTACGATAGAATCATTAACCTTATCTCTGATAATAAGTACCCGATTGTCATAACTGGTGGCTTTGATCCCAACAAAAAAATCTGGCCTTCTCTTAAATTTAAGACAAATAGCCTTCCCCATTACATCTCTCTCAATGATTTTAAGTAGTTGTTCATTATCTTTATGGCTGGCTAATTGGAATTCAAACCTTTGCATTTTCTGTTTCTCCCAGCGCCAGACCCTGTCTTTTAATTATTTCTTTCCCGGAAAAAAGATTTATATATACGAAGTATCCTAATGTTTTTAATATCCGGTTATCTATTTTAAGCCCTGACAGGCGCTTAAGGATCGAACTATGGCTATAAAATTTTCCCCGGGCTTCAAAGCAGAATATCGAAAGCTCTTGAGGAGTCATTTTATTCGGCCTAAAAGCAACATCTCCAACACGATAATCGTCTGCAAGCCACCATTTATCATATAGAAGCATGTTTTCCAAAAAGAATTGATCATAAATCTTCGTTCCCGGGAAAGGCAATAAATGGTTAAAAGCCGCAAGAAATAATTTGTTTGTTATGGCAAACTTTAAGGCTTCATCTATTGATCCTTTATCATCATTTTCGTAACCGAAAACAAATGTCCCATATACTATAAGTCCAACTTCTCTTAATATTTTTAACGCCTCGGAATAATTCATTTGACTGATATTCCAGTGTTTTCCCATCAGCGAAAGATTTTGTGTATTTAGAGATTCAAATCCTATGAGTAATCCAAGGCAGCCACTTTTTTTCATAAGCTCAAGCAGCTTGATATCATTAACGACATTTACTGTACTCTGGCTAAACCATACAATATTTAATGGGACCAGGGCTTTGTATAATTCCTTTGCCCTTGTAAAATCAACATTTATATTGTCATCAACAAAAAAAATCAATTTTTTCCCCGTTGCCTTTATCTCCGCTACTATATCAGGTATCGGCCGCACTTTATATGTCTGTTGGTAAAAAGCCCCGATTGAACAGAAATTACAGGAATGGAGGCAGCCTCTCGATGTTTCAATTAAAGTAATAGGCAGGTATTTCTTATTTGTATAGATCTCCCTTTGCGGATTAACCAGGAACTGATTACTGCGGGAATTGTCCTGATAACTCTTTTTTAACTTACCGCGCGCCGCATCTTCTATTATTTCCGGCCAAAGATTTTCAGCCTCCCCGATAACTACGGAGTCAGCATGCTCCATAACTTCTGACGAAACCAGGGTAGCATGAAAGCCACCCATGATTACGGGTATTTTTCTCTTTCTAAATTCAGCGGCAATATAATACGCCCGCTTTGCCGTATAGGTCTCGATATTAATAGCCGCCAGGTCAGCGGATTGATCATAATCTATTTCTTCCAGCCGATCATCCCAAAATTGGATATCAATACCTGGCGGAGTAATTCCAGCTAAAGTGGCAAAGGATAATGGTTCCATCTTCCAGGAATCCACATATTCTTCACCAATTTTTCTGCCAACCGAAGGCAAAACAAAAACTATCTTCAATGCAAGGCCCCTTTTCAGGATGTCATCTTTTCTCTTGAATAAGTATCGAGTTTATTGCCATAAAACCGATAAGCCAAATTTGCCGGGAGCATATACTGTAATAGGCATTTTGCCCCGCTTAACCTTTTAAATATGGAATCATAGCGGTATGACTGCTTCCAGGCCCAATAATGCCCTTCCTGTAATTCCTCAGGGGTCATTTGGGCCGGACGGAATACTACATGCTGCGCATCATAAAATGACCAATTGGTTTCAATGATCCTATTCTCACCTTTCAACTTATTATGAATAGGAGTGCCTGGGAAAGGCGTGTAGACAGTATACCTGGGCAAATCCAGACTTAATTCATTTACAAAATCGACGGTTTTAGCAAACACAGTCTTATCGTCAGATTCAAAACCGAATACCAGGCAGGCTTGAATAGCGATACCGTGGTCATGGAGTTTCTTCACCTGCACCTTATATTTATCTGAATAATTAAACCCTTTACCCATATTTCTTAAGGTCTGCTGGCTTACCGATTCAAACCCTATCAACAGACCACGGCAGCCGCTCCGAGAGGCTAACCCCAATAATTCCTCATCATCAGCCATTTTTATCGTGGCCGGGCTCACCCATATTTTATTTAGCGGAATCATTGCCCGGTAAAGATCTTTGGCGTATTTGACATTTTCTATGGGACTAACGTCAACAAAAAGGATGTACCTGCTTTTTATCTTAGATAGTTCGTCAATAACATCCTGAACCGGACGTAAATACATGCGCCTGCCCCAGGCAATCGGCACAATACAAAAATCACATTCATTTATGCAGCCCCTGGTAGCTTGTACGCTATCTATAGAAACATACCCCTTAGCTTTAAGCAAATCTCTTCTGGGGATCACTAATTTTTCCATTGACAGGGTTGGCGATTGGGTATAGATCTTTTTCATTTGGCCGGCTTTAAAATCTCTTAACAATTGAGGCCAGGATTCTTCGGCAAACCCGGTAACAATGGCATCAGCATGCTTTGCCGCCTCATCAGGCATGAGCGTAGGATGAACTCCACCTAAAACTACCGGGATATTCTCGGCTCTTAATCTATCAGCAATAGCATAAGCCCTTAAAGCGGTACCAGTGATAGCAGTAATACCAACGAGATCCGCGGTGATAAGCTCTGGAATATCACTTATACCCTCATCAATTATCTCTATGTTTGCGTTTAATTCAGATGGCACTAAAGCTGCCAGAGTGGTTAAAGTCAAAGGGGCATAACGTATGGCTTTTTTAAACACGCCGGTCTTATGACGGTAAAGAGCGCCACGAGGCATAATAAGAACTATTTTCATTATTGCTCCTCAGGTACTATTGTATTTTAATATTCATAGTCAAAAGTTAGTTTCAAGCTTTATACTTTACATGTTTTCATCAGGCAACAATTTTCACCGTTGTGAACAGCTCTATCAGCCGCTGGATGCCACGGCTAAAGCACTCGGGTTCCTCAAAATACGGGCCCCAGAAAAGAATTAGAACCCACAGGGCAAGGCCGACAAAGATAGTGCCAATAATTACCGGTATCACCAGCCGGCTTTTATCTTCTATCTCTACCGCCCGGTTTAACAGAAAAGACATAATAATCAGTCCTCCTATAAGCGCCAGATCAATGATGACAATATGTATAAAGTAATATTGCCTGAGATAGTCACCAGCCAGGCCATAAAAAAAGATGATTGGCGAAGCTATCGCCAGGGTCAGGCCCGCCACAAAGAACATCGTGATGATGGAAACCAGGATCTGCCGATTAGATTCCTTTACTCCTACTATTTTAAGGGGTATGTAATAAGCTGGATAGGAAATCAGCAAAGTAAACAGGAAAATGAGTGGTATTTTAACCATATCCCGCAAACCCACTTTTAAGCTCACACTGATACCCATCGCCAATCCATATAAAGCAGTAAACACACAGATCAGAACAAAGGCGACGAAGACAAATTCCTCCAATTTGCGCTTCTCCTTAACTTTTTGTGCCAGCCCTTGTCCTTGGAAAATACCAAACACATCAGCAATTATATTCATTCCCAATCCCTCCATTTCTCAACCAGGTTTTTTCCTAATTGTTGCAGTCTTTCCCTTTTCATCTCAAAGAGCATTCCCATCACGATCAAGAACGTGCCCCCACTAGCCATATAGACCCACCGCGGAATAGTAAGCATATAACTATGGCTTTGGATAATGCCATTAAGTAGCAGTACTATAGAACTGAAAACTACTACGACCTTACTGCGTAATTTAATACCGGCAAATAGCAAGATCATGGATATACAACCAAGAAAAATGCCATGCAGCCCCCAGGTTTCTTTTACCGAAACATAGAGCCCGGGGAGGTAAATGGCCAGTGCTCCAAGCGTATAAAAAGCGCTCTTTTTCTCATCCTGATTCTGGCAGGCGATCCCCCACCCGAGCAAAGCCAGGCCAAGTGGTACCGTGTAGAATTCCACAGTTTTTACATTTAAGTAATAGATCATTAATTCATAAGCAGCGAGCAACAGGTTATACGAAATCTTTTGCCAGATAGATTCCCGCTGCCAGACACCCCAGATAAAACAAAGGACAGCATAGATGCTAAAAATAATGTAGGCATATTCAAGATGACTAAAAGATAGGAATAATGCCATTATCATCGTAACCAATCCCATATACCGGAACGGTTTCTGGTCGATATCTTCTTTAAATACTGCGCCTAACTGGCCACATCCCAAATATGCCAGGTTTAATAGCAACAGATAGTATGGCCAGTAATAGGCGGATTTGGGAATATATTTCAATGCTGAGAAATATCCTATGCCAAACAGCGCCTGCGCCAGATAGCTGTAAATAAACTGCCTCCGGTAAAAAAGCATTGAGCCATAGACTAAGGAGGCCAGGACACAGGCAACAGACCGGTAGACATAGTCATTCTGCCAGGATTGCATGAAAGCTAGTGCCAGTAGGCTATTAGTAAACAGGAAAAACGGCTGGGCGAATTTTTCATCCTGGCGGCGGTAGAAAAACGCATCTCCAAAAGTCAGCACTGGCGCGAGAACAGCCAATGAAGTACTATTCAGGGGAAGAGTCATTTTTTTCAGGAGCATGATGTAAAGCAGGACAAAAGAGCCCAAAGTAAAATACAGGTAACGGACATCTTTATTGTAGTAACTTATGCCTCCATACACTGCCGTGACTATGAAAGTGATCAGCAGAGCAACATTGAGTTCTCCTCCGCTGATCATCTGGGAACTATTGGAGAAGTTGAAATAGAAAAACCTGCTCATGGAAGAAATAAATGAACCCACTATCAGGAAAACAGCTATTTTAGAAAGAGGTTCACTGATAACATCGTCCTCTCCAAAGTAACTGCCCATGAGACGGGCAACCAGGTAAATAAATCCGGCAAAGAGGATAAATATCAGGTTATACTGGAAGAAGATAAACTGCCAATGGACACCGGTAAACAACAATAAAACCATTAAAATAAGAGCCCCGACATAGGTAAATGCGCTGCGCCGGTAAATAAAACTGGATGCAATATAGACCAGCGCCATAATCATCAGCAATAACGAAAAGAGGCCAAATCCTTCCCGCATAAAGAACGAACTGTTAGAAACCAGATTAATAATGACCAGTACCACTGCCAACTGTCCTAAGAGATAAAAAGAGCCGGCTGAATCCTCTTTCCCCTGCTTTTTCATAAAGAAAGTAGCCGCGGTATAGAGACAGGACATTCCCAGGAAAGCCATACCCATATAGGCAAAATGCCAGTTCAGTTGTGGGAAAAGCAGCCAGATCAGTAAATATAAGAGTCCTCCTGAAGGATAGATATAGTAACTTTTCTTTTCTATGTAGGCATTGATAGCATAGAAAACAATCTGGAACATAATAGTAAATAAGATAGCCTTAGGCTGCATGGAGTGAAAATAGTAAACATTCAGCGACATGAGGGTCAAGAGTACTATTACGTTGCCCTGGGTAGTCGCAAATATGGGTACAAACAGGTCTTCCCTGATCTTTCTCATATAATAGGCAAATCCCAAAGCCATCAAACTGATAATGGTTGCAGCTAAGAAAATAGTGGGAAGAGCCAGGCCAAGATACTTACCGGCAACAAAGACCAGGAAGTAGAAAATAATTGTGGCTGGGTAGGCATACATTGCTTCTTTGGAATAGGCCGTGACTATACTGAAATAAACCACCTGCAACGGTAAGAGGATCAAATAAGGAGCCAGCAGACTGTTATCAGCAAGCGCTACAAAATACAGGGCCGCCACAGCGCTCATCAAGCCGCCGGCGATAGACTGGCAGAAATACGTACGGCTATGGCACTGATGGTCATTCATATTAAATATTTTTGATATGAGTAATTGCAAAAAGCTGAATCCGAGAATATAGTAGCCAAAGGTGGCTACGGTAAAACTATAGTTAACTCCGCTCACGATTATAGCCAGGTATCCTAAGAAGCCTCCGATATAACCAAGTAAATGCTTTTTAGTAAACCAGGCAAAGAGGGAATAATAGAGCGCCTGTAATCCCAATATAACGATGACCCAGATAAACTGGTCGTTATTATTGAGATAGAATCCGTTACCAAGCATCCCTCCTATCACTGCCACCTGGACGATATTGCTGATCACGTCCAGCGGGTCGCTTAATGCGGCTAAATCGTCCTTTTTGGATAATAACAGCGAAATCCCCAGACCAGATAGGCAGGCCCCGGCCATTACTACCCCTGTAGCTTGAATGGACATATAAGGATAGGCTAAAACAAAAATAATCAGATAGAATAACACTCCGGTTACGTAAGCCGGCTCTTTTCTCTTCATTGTAAATTCGTGAATTGCCGTGATCGCCAAGATCACCCCAAGTGATATCACATTGTAGAAATACCAGCCGCCGGCATCAATAACAGTTGGATAAATATAGAATCCTTTAGACAGGCTAACGCTAAAAGATACTATTAAAGCCACTGCTTCCACTACCAGCAGGTCCCCAGCATATTCACTGTTTCGGAAATTAAAATAGAGCCCAAAGACCGGCAAGGTAGCAACTGAAAAGATTAAACTATATTGATCAAATCCCAGCAGATTGACGGCTACTATATAAACTCCGAGATAATACAGGAATGACATGATCTGGATTATGATTCTCTCCCTGTACAAGTATAGCGCCAAGCCAAAGTATAGGAACAACCCTCCGGTACGCATGAAAAACAGGAGATAGTTATGCAGCAGGTGGGCTGTAGTCACATATTTCATAACAATGTAAATAGACATCAGGATTGTAAATAAATACGAGAAGCTTTTTAGCGGACTGAATAACGCTTCATTAACGGTCTTGCGGCAAAGTTGTTTTTCAGCTATTAACGCAACGGCGCCGATAACCATAAAACTAAAAGCATGATAGGAAATATCAATCACAGCCTGCATAATAGTAAAACCAAGGATATAGAAATAACCTATCAATATATGTGAATACACTTTCTTCCGCTCTCTCATCTGCAGCAGGATGAAATAAACCAAACCAGTGGTCGTAATCAATACTATCGTGCGCAACTGATATATTATTGATTGATCCATATTGTAATCCATGAAATAAGTCGCGATAAAACGGGATATTTCCAATGAGAAAATACCAACAGCAGTAATAGTCGCAATTACCTGGTTGATAGTATTAAAAGGCCTAAAAAAAGATTTGTCGCGGCCCGGCATTTTAACATAGCTTAATAATAATTCTATTATCACCACGACTGTACTGACCACCGCTGCTATATTCAAAAATGGAGGCTTGGAATTCAGGCTAAACATCACTGCTGCGGCATAAAATGAAATACCCGCCGGATAAAGTATTTTGTTATCATCAACCATTAAGCTATCGATCAAATAAAAAATGCACAATACCGCATATCCCGTACCAGCGCACATATCATTCGTCCGGGCAACAGCTAAGCTTAGCAGTTGGAGAAAGGAAATAAAACTGATGATATTGGTAAAAACATGAGTATCAAACGTACTATTGGCTAATTTAAGCAGGCCTTTTTTATACAAATAATTAATAAAAAACAACGGAATTATGGCACAAGCAACAGTCATTATGAGGGGATAATAGAGTGAGGAAATCTGTAATAGGCTGGAGCTAAAATAAACGATCAACGTATATGCGCCTAAACTGGCATAATAAAACACCCTGGACTCCAGGAAACGACAGTTAAAGATATATAGAGGCAGGCAGACGATCGAAGACAGCAACCATATCTGCCGCCAGTCAATCGTGAATCCCAATAAAGAAAAATTATTCACTGCATAGAAATTATACGGGATCAACAACGAGCCCAGGAACATCAAAGTAGTAGCAGTCTTGGGGATTTTTTTCTTCTTAACCAGGAAAAAGCCGGCTAAGTACGTGGCTATTGTGACAAATAGGAGAGAAGCCAATTTTAAAGTACCGGGGATGAGATCCCAATTGTTCTTCACGAATATAGACGCACCCAAGGCAAAAAGCGCAACCCCGATATTGAGCATCAATTTAATATTACGTTCAGAAAGGAAAGCTGAAGAATGTTTTTCTTCTGCACGGTTATAAGCCGGCTGGATCTTTTTTGGCGCAGTATAGATGGGTTCCGGGATCGGTGCCGGAGCTATGTATAATGATTCAGATTTAGGTTCTATGAGAAGAGCAGATGTTGGTATTGACGCCGGTTCAAGGAGAACCACCGGCTGCTCTGGTTCAGGCTGGGGGTGCGGTACTTCCGGTTCTTGAGGCATAGCCATCGGCATATCCCTTAATGGCGGCACATAAGATCTTTGCGGTTGTGGTTCAGGTCTTGTTCTTTTTTCTCTCAACTCACTCATTAATTGCTCTCTATCCTGCATACAGAGCTTATCTAATTTGTTATATTCTTCGGCGCTGATCTTTCCTTGGGAATGCCAAAGTAATAATCGATTTTTGGTTTCTTTAAGCTCCTGCAGCCACTCACTGATGTAATGCGGCATGATCAATGTCCCGCAACTAGGGCAAGGTTTCCCTTCGTATTCATAACCAATATTTTTGAAACATTCAGGACATTTAATCTCTGCCTTCCCAGTAGCTTTTTTCGGAGAAAACGCATTAATTAGCCATTGAATGACTTTAACTACCAGCCAAATGCCAAAAACAGGCACAGCCAGAACCATAAGCACAACTAATAATTCCATAAAACCCCTCCCAATCCAGAAAACGCAAGTCAATTCAAAACGAATATTATCTGGAAATTATCTTTTTGCAGATAAACCATGATGTTCCTCCTTAGCGCGTTCTTTCATTTTCTGGACCTCCGCATACGCCAATGAAGACAGATACACATATCTTTCATATAGAGAAGGAAAAATGACTTAAGTGAATAATAAGAGAAAGAGTGAAAAGCTGCCAGCCGGTAATTTTGCCTGAGGGCCGGCTCTACTCTATCCGCTGCAGTGGGCTGATCACCGCTCTGGCCTTGCTGGTATTCCCGGGTGAAACGGACCAGGTCATTAAAAGTATTGATTTGATACGAAAAAGTATCAGGGATATTGCTCCCTATCTTCTCTTCTATCCTGGCCAGGATTTCCACTTTCATCAGAGAATCAATACCCAGTTGATTATAAAAATTTGTCCCAGGTACAATCTTTGCCATTAATTTTTGGCTTACCTATTGCACTATCTCCTTCACTTTGACGGTTAATTCATCTTCGGCAAAATCATTGTTTTCAGGATACTCTGCTTTTTCACTGCCAGTAGCAACATTTTTGCCGATCTTATCCAATAATATTTTTCTTTTGATCTTGCGCGTGGAAGTTTTAGGCAATTCCTCTTCCCATATTTCAAAATCAACGATCCTTTTGTAATCTGCCAGCTTCTCACCCAATCTGGTAATTTCAGCAGAGATCTTTTCGCGTACTGCGGTTTTATTGCTGCGTTGTTCAAACGGGAAATTATCCAGATTCGGCACCACCACAGCATACACTTCCTCACACCCTTTGCGCATACCTTTCGCGGCTATTCTTCCCAAAACGCAAATCTCTTTGATGAACTGGCTTTCATTCATGACTTCTTCCACTTCTTCGGGGAAAACCTTTTTGCCCGCGCCCAGCACGATCAGGTTTTTACTGCGGCCGGAGATATATAAAAAGCCATCCCGGTCAAAATAACCTATATCTCCTGTATAAAACCAGCCATCGCGCAGAACCTCCAGGGTCTTGGCCTCATTCCGGTAATAACCTTTCATCACATGCGGACCTTTAGTGATAATCTCCCCTTCCGCCCTGCTGGTTTCACTGCTAGTCAATATTTTTACCTCAATACCCGGCAGCGGCTTGCCTACTGAGCCGTATTTGCGCTCGCGAAAATTGTTCACGGTGATTACCGGTGAAGTTTCCGTTAACCCGTAGCCCTGCAAAATATTAAAACCCAGAGCATTGAAATCAAGCTCAACTTGCGGATCCAGTGGCGCGCCGCCGGAAACAAAACAACGCAATCGTCCGCCAAATTGACGATGAATTTTCCTAAAAAACAGTTTACCTGTCCTGAAATTCAATTTCAATAAAATCTTGGAAAGAGCAAATAAAAAGTCAAATAAAGTTTTTTGTCTCTTCGGCAGGTCTGCTATCTTTTTAAAGATGCCGTTATGGAACATTTTCAATACCAGCGGGACGCAAAGCATGACCGAAGTTTTAGTTTCTTTCATCAGCTCCATAATGGTGGTTGGTTTCAGTGAATCGCCATAAGTTATCTCCGCCCCGGCATAAAGCGGACCAAACAGACCGCCAGTGATCTCCAGCATGTGATTCAAAGGTAAAATCGACAGGAAGCGATCCTTCGGGCTGAACGCAATCAATTCATGCAGGGACATGGTTTCAAACAATAGATTACGGTAAGTTAACTCGACTCCCTTGGCTGAACCGGTCGTACCAGACGTATAGACGATCAAAGCCAAATCATCCGGTTGGAGTTTACGATAAGCTTTTTCTCCTTCCGGAACCTTAAAATCCACCAGGCGCAGTACCGGCGCCGCCGCCACCTCATTATCCAGCAAAATAATAGTTTGCAGGTTAGGCAGTTCCGGCTTGAGCTGGAGGACTGTTTCCAGGTATTTTTGAGAAACAAAAATAGCCTTAGTCTCACTATCATTTAAAATAAATTTTATTTCCGTTTCGCTTAATTTGGTGTCCAGGGGAACAGTGATGGCGGCGCAGGAAATAATGCCGAACAGCGCCACGGACCATTCTGGCCTGCTTTCAGCTAAAATCGCCACGCGTTCCCCGCGCTCGATCCCTGTTTTTATGAGGTTATAGGCAGTGTCGCTGGTGCGGCATCCCAGTTCGTTATAATTGATTTTACGAAAACAACCATTATCCTTTATCTGTACCGCGGTTTGTTTGGAATAGCGTTTATTAATGGTTACCATTAACTCTATGATACTAACATTTTTTAAGCTGACTCTACGCATTGAGCCCTCCAAATATTATTTAATATCCAGGATCTGCCGCACCAGGTCGTTGGGATCAACCTGGAGGTACCCTTCCCGTTCCAGGGTAATTTTTATTTGTCCGATATCTTTCATAATTTCCGCGGTAAGCGCTTCTAATTCTTTATTCTCTCCGGGTACTATTGGCTCGCCAAAGCGCAGTTCGACTGGAAACCGTTTTGGATATTTTTCTCCCAGCGGCCAGGCCTCAAAAGCTCCTTCTAAAGCAAAAGGCACGATCTTGGCTCCAGTTAATTTAGCGATCAAGGCCACTCCGGCTTTCCCCGCGACCAGGCGCCCGTCTTCGGTTATTCGGCCTTCAGGGAATATCCCTATTGAATAACCTTCATTCATAATTTTCACTGATTCTTTAATTGAATCTTTGTTTAGACCGCCGCGTTTTACGGGTAAATAACCTAATTGTTTCGCGCACCAGCCCAGGAATTTCCGCTTAAACAGTGAATCCGCGGCCAGAAAATAGATTTTATCCGGAAAAGCGCACATTAACGCAACGCCGTCTATCAGGCTGGTATGATTGCCGGCGAAAATAATTTTTTTAGCGTACGGCACATTTTTCCTTCCAGTAACCTTAAAGTTAAAGAAGAGCTTCATTAATATTTTTAGGATCATCCTGACTATCTGATAACCCCAATTCCGCGCCGACAGGAAAATGAGAATTCCCACCACCATGCTGACGGAACCGATGATCCCAAACAAGATTATGACCGGGATGACTTTGATCAGGATGCCAATGAGCAGTAAGGATATTAGAAAGACAGTGCTGGTGACCATACCCCGGGTGGCGATCAACTTACCCTTTAATTCATCCGGAGATAGCCGCTGGTAAATAGTATCCAGGACAATAGTCAATATAGATAAGCTTATGCCGGCACAAAATAAGATCAGCAGGGTCAAGCCAAAAGTAGGTGTTGAGAGAAAGGCAAAACAGGAAAAGCCGAGAATAAAGTAGGTGGCATACAAAGAAAAATTATAATTGATCCTATCCTTTTTCCTTAATAGGATCAAGGATCCCAGAACCATACCCAGGCCGGCGGAAGACAGCAATAGACCAAGTCCCAGTGAATTCTGCGATAGTATGTTAGTCCCATAATTCAATAATAATATGTAAACAAAACTAGTGATAAATGAAACTATACTGCTCAGCAGGATCAGGTTTTTTAACAACTGATGCCTTTTCAAATACCCCAATCCTTCTTTCAAGTCGCTGAATACGATCTTGAGTGAATGAGTGTCCAAGGAATTATTTACCGGTTTACAATAAATTATTTTCATAATAAAAATAGCGGAAATGAAGTACGTGACCGAATTCACGTAAAAACCGGTTTTTGGCCCGGTAAACTTTATAATTGCCCCGGCAAAGAGAGTTCCCACTAAAGTGGCAATGGTCCCAGTGGTAATGATCAGGGAATTAGCTTCCAATAAATCTTCTTTTCTGGTGATATTGGCTAGGATACTCATTTTCGCCGGTGAGAACAGCGCGCCCAAACTGCCCATTACAAAGACCAGCAAGACTATTAAAAATGCGGAATGAGTATTAACCCATAGTATCGGTACAAGTATCACTATTGCTGACCGTACCAGATCAGCGATGATCATAATCTTTTTGCGGGAAAAACGGTCTATCCATACCCCAAACACAGGTCCAAGAACTAAAAATGGCAGGACGCTAAAAAACGTAACGAAAGCCATTTTACTGCCGTCATCACGGGAGACAACCATGAGCAGGGTTAGTATCCCCATCTGCATCAGCCTGTCCCCCAACGCAGAAATTAGCTGGCCTAGCCACAGATAAAAGAAGTTTTTATTTTTACTTAAGAGGTTACTTTTCATATCTGCCTCCTATAATAAAATAGAGCGACCAGAGAATTGGGAAAAACATTCATCCAGATATAATAAATACCGCCAAAAGGATATTTTTTTCTATTTTTTATCATTTGCATTCTCATCTCTCAGAGTAAGAGATTCTCCCACATTTACAATCTTACCTGAAGAAACAGCCCCATTTTTTTCGCTGGCCTTGACTAATTCATCCGGCTTTCTCGATTTTTTACCGGAGGACCAATTCTGGAAAGTTCCATAGTGTATTGGAACGAATATTTTGGGTTGTATTTTTTTAATCGCCTCTACTGACTCGTTAATTGTCCAGATAGAGCCAAAGACCGGAGTCCCGTCAAACGGCAGCAGCATCAGGTCAATATTTTGCGTACTTAATTTTTCAATGCCGGAAAATAACTTGGTATCCCCGGTAAAATATATTTTCTGACCGGCTATTTCAATAATATAACCAAGGCAATTACCATACATATGCCTGGCCGGGATAGCCGTCAATTTTATTCCGGATTTTTCATAGCTTTCCCCTGGTTTTAGTTCAATGGCCTTTGCCGCGTACTTTTTTAGATCATTTTTTCGACCCCAAGGCATAATAATAACCGGGTCGCCTTTTAATTTACCTATAGATCCTAAGTCAAAATGATCAGGATGAGTATGGCTTATTAAGACCAAGGTTATCGGCGGCAGGTTTTCTGCTGAACACGCCGGAGGTATCTTTCGTACTATCTTGCCAAGGATCTTGTCACCGAAAAAAGGATCAGTCAGGAGCCTGACATCATCATTTTCAATGAGAACGGTAGCGTGACCAATAAAGGTAACCTTGACTGAATCAGCCCAGGATTTAGTGACCAATAGAGCTGTGATCAAAAGAACTATAAATAATAATCTGAATTTACTTGGCATATTATTTACTTTCCAAAAATGTCATTATGTCTAGCCACCACAGTTGTTCCGGTCCATTCGGCCAATCATTATGTCCAGAATTATTGAAAATAAACATTTTTTTCCTGCTTTTGATTGAATTGTACAGATTTATGGTAAGATCATTGGGGATAATTTCATCCTTTTCCGCCATTATTACCGCTACCGGTCCTTTATATTTAGAGATATTTTTTACATTGTCATATTTATCCTTGACTATTAGCCCCGCTGAGATAGAGACAGCAGGAACATCCCTTCTGGCGACATTGGTCAAATTATCCCAGGGAGTGAGCAATACGACTCCTTTTATATTTATAGTCTCTTCAGAAATGATTCCCGCAACAATCCCGCAACCCATTGATTCACCCCAAATATATACAGGTTCTCCGAATTCTTTTACCGCTAATTCCACTGTCCGTCTGGCTTCGGCCATAAGCTTTTTCTCGGTCATCTTACCCGGTTTCCCGCCATACCCAGGATATTCTGCCAGAATCACTCTATATCCTAATTTTTTCAAAGCACTAATGTAATATCCCCTGAAGATTGCTGGCCCGGCATTGCCGTGGAAAACGATTATTGTCCCTTTATATGAAAATTGCTTGCGCGTAGCCATTATCCCAAAATAGTAAGGTGAGTCTTGCGTCCAGAGGGCCATACCATTATTGGTTGCGGCTTGTTTTATGTCTTTAAAATGGAACTGGCCTGGGTAATAAAGCATCCTTCGCTGGATACCGCAACCAGTAGATAGAAACAAAGAATGGCTTAAAAGCAATAATGTTAATAATTTCTTCATACTATTTCACCAGTTCCTTTAGTTTCACATAATCCACTTTGCCGGTGCCAAGCTTGGGGATATCTTTCAAATATTTGATATCCCTGGGATGGGCCAATTCGGAAAAACCCTTTGCTTTCAATATTTCCCTTACTGCTTTTAGCTCAATTTTTTCACTATTGGCGATCAGGATGAGCTTCTCCCCTTTTTTCTCATCCGCTATGGCCATTATAGCAGTCTCTTTTCTCTCGCCAAAAGCCCCGGCCAAGGCATCTTCGATAGCGGTGAGAGAAACCATTTCCCCGCTAATCTTGGCAAACCTCTTCATCCTCCCGACTATTTTCAGGAAGCCGGTTTCCGTAGTTTCAACAATATTACCAGTGTCATTATTTGACTATCTGTTGTCTTACTTTCTCTAAATTATTAATAAGGTCCTTGATCTTTTTTTCCCCGAAACTGCTAAATATTTTGTTTACTTCTTTGAAATACTCTGGTTCCAGGCGCTCTAATAATTCCAAACCTGTGGAGGTGATAGTAAGAAGATTTACCCGGCGGTCAGTAGAATGACTCCCTCGCTTGACAAATCCGCCCTTTTCCAGCCGGTCTATCAAGCCAGTGACATCAGCCCGATTAACAAATAACCGTTTACTTAGATCTACTTGGGACAATTTTTTATTTTTCGCATACTTTAACTGCATCAGTACATTAAATTGAGCATCAGTAATGTCAGATTTGCTAAAAAACTTATAGGAGAGCTTGGAGAATATAGTACCGGTATATACTATATTCAGTAAACACTCATGTTCTATAGTTTTGATTGGCCGGTCCAGTCCTAACTCCTCTTTCAGTCCCATTATAATCTCCTGATTATTTATATTAATACTGTTTCTATATATACAATATACCTTTTATCTATTATTGTCAAGGACTTTTTACAAAAAATAAATGTGGTAACCGTTCAGCGTTTAAAGTAGCAAGTTCGTCATGGCGAGGAGGAGCGTATTTTAGCGACGACAAAGCAATCTAAAATGCGTACTCCATCCAACCTTAAAATATTTCTTTCTTTTTTCGGCGGGAAGGCAATAATGGTGCTGCTTTAAAATGAAACCTGTGGAGATTAGATGAGAAAAGAAACAAGTAATTGGTCGAATATGTCCGCGTAGGATTAGGGTCGTAGCATAGCGCAACTTATTCTTTACAAAAATGTTTCTCTATGGTACAATCCAGCTACGTAAATATTTACGGCCTTTATTTATAGGGCCAGTGAGTCCCCAGACAGTTGGTTTTTTAAGAGGTACTAAAAAAGGAGATCAAATTTATGAGCTCTGTTCAACAGGAAAGCCAGAGTCAACAACAATGTTCCTACTTGAAGAACTGCGAACTGTTTCCCAAGTTGTGCCTACATACCACCATGCAGGTGTGGAAGATATTCTATTGCGAGGGCAACTACACGCTCTGTGCGCGCTACAAAACCGCGGAGAAGGGCATTCCCGTTTCCCCGATGCTCCTGCCCAACGGCAAGCTGCTGTGTCTTCCCAAGCCCAAACGAGCGCGACACTAACCCCTTAATATATCGGGCCTTAAAGAATAACTGGGTTTTTGAAGGTTTCAACAGATTCAAATTAGCCCCACAGAGCTACTATAATAACAAAAGTCTTTAGAGTAGAACTATTGGCTTTTATCATAGAAGAAGAAATAAATGAGTGCGCCGAGTAAAGTGTATCATTTCTTGATGGCGACCTCTCGGCGTGTAACGCACAGGCAGAAAGTCCATCTTGAGCAAAGGTTAGCCGCCAGCTCAACATTGAGTCTTACATTTGGGGAGGTAACGAACTGAATGAAGGGGAGCTTTCACTCTCTTTTATGACAAGGTATATCGAAGTGATATACTTTGGGAAACATGGAAACGTGTTGAAGCATACAGAAGAGCGCCAGTAAATGATGAGATAACTATACAAATGGTCGAAGAATACGGAGAAATACGATACCTTAAAGAACTGCAACAGGAATTAAAAGAAAGGAGCTATCGTGTTAAAAGTATCTGTAGGGTATTTATCCCGAAATTCAATAGCCAACAAGAACCACTGGTAATTCCTTGTGTGCGGGACGGGATAGTACAGACAACGATTAAGATAGTATTAGAACCGAATATTAGAAGCACAGTCCTTGACCCTACTCTTTAAGTACGGTTCTGTGAGGGGATTTTAATTTAAAGGAGATTAAATTTATGCGTTCTACACGACAAAAACTTTTTTGTTTATTGACGGCAATTGGTTTATGCGCTTCTGTGTTCGCTGGAAGGAGCGCGACATGAACTCCTTTAGTACTTTTTGGCCGTGGTGGCTGGGGGCGTTGGCGCTGGCCTTCATCGCCGTGGGCTATGTCCGCCTCCTGCACCAGCCACTCGGGTTCTCTGGGATTTTAGCTAGAATCCTCGATTGGCGCCGGCAGCGGCTCTTCGAACGGCAAGTAGTCGAAATGGAGGCCGACCAGGAGGTCCTGCTCGCGGCAATGTTGGCCGCTACCCGGGAGGAGTTTGGCGCCACCTCTGCTCCGGCGACTATCACCGAGCCAGCTTCCTGTCCGGCGGCCCACAACGATGCGCCTGTGCGCCAATCTGTTTCTTCTCGGCTCATCTTTGTACTCATGTTAATGATGGGGGGTCTCATCGCCGCTGTCATCGGGAACCGATGGGGCTTCGATCCACGCTTTGATACGGACTTCGTGCAGGTGGTAGGCAGTGGCTGGTGGGGGGGAGCGGTCCTGCTGGTGGGTAGCATTCTGGTCGGCTTTGGCACGCAAATGGCTGGAGGCTGCACCTCGGGTCACGGCATTTCGGGTTGCGCGCGTCTCCAAGCGGGGAGTTTAGTAGCCACGGCCTGTTTCTTCGGCACGGCCATTGCTGTATCCATCCTGTTGGCTTGGTTGGCGCGATGAGGTGGCATAGGGTGTCGTTTTCCAAGCTATCCGGTCTCCGTCCCAGCCTGGTGTCGGGGTTCTTTGGCCTGTGTCTCGGATTCACCCTTAGTAGGCTTGGATTCACGCGTTGGGGCGAGATGCACCGCATGTTGACCCTGCAAGATCCACGGCTCATCATCACCTTTGGCGCAGCGGTAGTGCTCACCGGATTGGGGTTGGCGATTTTCGCACGGCATCTACGTCTGCCCGTGCGCCGCATTCATCGCGGCACAGTGATAGGTGGGGTTATCTTCGGCGTGGGCTGGGCTGTGACAGGCATCTGCCCGGCGGTGCCCTTCGTGCAGCTCGGCGAGGGACGTCTTTTCGCCCTCATTTCGCTGGTTGGCATGCTGTTTGGTTCTTGGCTCTATCCGGTGGTTCACGCGCGCTATTTCCGCTGGGCCAAAGATTCGTGCGGGGGCGATTGAAATGGCTCGGGCGCCTCATGGCCCCAGCGGGATATGTGCTCTGCTGGCGCGGGCGATGTTGCTGGTGTGGTGATATGAGGTTTACGGACGGATTCATGGGGTCAGAGCTACTTGAGGCTCGCTCCAAGCACAAAGAAGCTAGAAAGGTATTAATTGAGCTAACTTACCGGTTATGCCTTGAGGATAAGACCTTAAGAGAAATGGGAAAAGAACTGTGGGATCAGCGGTGCGGGAATAGGACTGGTGCATACCAGACTGAAAGAAGAAAGCAAGAAGGATAGTAGCTTAGAAGAAAAGATAGCAAAAATAGCAGCGGTAATATGTTGATAGTTTAGCCTCCTGACTCCATTCTGGCCCGCATCTCTTTCCACTTCCAGTTTTATTAATTTTTCTCTTGTTTTTCGAGCTAAAAATGAATAAAATATAATTAACCGGTGATTTTCAATTAAATACTAAGGATATTATGTTAATAAAAGATAACCATATAAAAAAAAATGCCTCTCTTCTTAAAAGAATATTTTTGGGACGTTGAATTTAAGAATATAGATCTGCGGAAACGCAGGATATATATTCTAAGACGGATTATGGAATACGGCGATGAAAAAGCTGTTTCGTGGATGCGGGACAATTTCAAAAAAGCAGAAATAAAGAAGGCTTTGGTTAATTTCCGCGGCTGTTCCCCAAAAACCGCAATTTTCTGGGCGTTAATACTCAACATCAAAAAGGAAAAAATAAGGTGTTTGAACAAGTCCTTCCGGTAAACACAAAAGCAATTCTGGCCCTATTAGAAAAAAATAACCTTATGAAGAAAGCTTATCTGGCCGGGGGCACGGCTTTGGCTTTGTAGATCGGGCACCGTTTATCATACGATCTTGATTTCTTTTGTGAAAAATCTTTTGCTGAAAAAGAACTTCTGTCTAAGCTAAAAAAAATATCCGGGTTCCAACTGGAAAAAACTGCCTGGAAGACTATTTTAGGAAAATTCAAACTAGTCCGTTTCAGCATATTTTACTATGAGTACCCGCTCCTTTACCCGAGCAACAAATTTAACCTGACTAATATTGCTGATATCCACGATATAGCAGCGATGAAAATAGCCGCTATTGCCGCCAGAGGAACGAAAAGAGATTTTATAGATCTTTATTTATCGGCAAAGAAAAGATCTCTTTAGAAGAAGCCTTGCGGCTTTATGACCAGAAATACAAGAATTTAGCGGCAACTGCTATGCACATTCTGAAAAGTCTGGTCTATTTTGAAGACGCTAATCCTGAAGAAATGCCCAAGCTGTTAAAAAAGCGACCGGGGATGAAACAAAAAAGTATTTCCGGAGCGAAGTAAGAAAAATAAGCGCAAGATAATTTTCCACCGGTAAATACATTTCTGACACAATCTTCCCACCACCCAATATAGAGAAGACCCAATCAAAGACCCAATAAAAGGGTTGTAAATTACAAAGGACTATGGTATATATTTAAATATGGAATTTTGGCGCTGCTGTAAAAAAGTGTTCGTCCAAAAATCCACTCAACGAGTCAATATTGATTTTCCAGCGCTGTTTTTAAAAAAACTTGATGCCGCAGCCAGAAAAATAAGCATTGCTAGAACGGCATTAATAAAGATGTGGATAGCTGATAAATTAGAACATCTTACCCACTTACTTTAATACTTTAATGAACGTCCCCTACTAATTCATTTGCGCAGGACGGTTAAAAAGCCTTGCATTTTTAATAATCCTGATAAAGTCGGGATCAGTGGGCCCTGATTACACGGACTTTTAAATGATTACGCCGGTTTTCTCTTCTATCTTTAATCTGTGCAATCAAGGGCTGCTGAATTTTTCAGCAGACCCTAAATAAGCAAAAAAAATCTGATAACTAAACTCTACTGAACTAAAAAAATGAAAAAACAAAAAGAGAACAAATATTATAATATAAAACACTCGAGAAAGGGAATTAAGTGATGAATAAAATTATTTGGGAAAGAATGATCCCCCTCAAAAAAGCGGATGAATCGTTTGATCTTATATTTTGGCAAGAACAAAGCTCCGATATGAGATTTAGAGTTACCTTTGATATGCTCAAAGATTTTTACAGATTAAAAAAAGGAAAAATAAATGCTCCTTCCTTCCGATTACAGAGATCTATTGAAAATATTAAACAAGCACGGGGTTAAATATTTAATCGTAGGCGCCTACGCGGTAATATACTACACGGAACCCCGCTACACCAAAGATTTTGATATTTGGATAAAACCCGATAAAGAAAATTCCCCTAGAATTTATGAAGCATTAAAAGAATTTGGCGCCCCGCTAAAAAATATTACGGCTACCGATTTCACCGATAAAAAACTTTTTTACCAGATAGGTGTGGCGCCGGTAAGAATAGATATTATAATGAATATTGCCAACCTCGACTTTGAAATTGCCTGGAAACATAAAGTACAAACCACTTTTGAAGGAATCAAAATAAATATCATTGGCATTCAAGAACTTCTTAAAGCAAAGAAAAAAGCAAGTCGGCATCATCTTGATTTGGCGGATATAGAAACCTTGAAACTTAAATTAAAAATTGATAAGAGAAAATAAGAAAAGTAGCCGCAGAATGCCTATCCCTATCAATGGCCAGAACCGTATCGTAATACCTCTCTTGTTAACGAAGATAGGATAACTTGATGCTTAGGGATTTCTACTCGACAACCCAAGCATGATTACACGAATTTCCAAAAGATTACACCGATTACAATCCTAGTCGCTGATAAAAATCTAGGCCCGTCCCCCCTGCCAGTCCCGAAAAGTCGGGACTAGGGGGGATTGATCCCGATAATTCGGGATCAGCAGGGGATAATCAGTTAGCGGAACGAAGTGGAGTCTAACTTGAGCACGGTATTATACCGTTAAA
>JACRDM010000115.1 GCA_016218565.1 Elusimicrobiota bacterium
ATACCTTATCAATTCTATCGGCATACCCATGACGGAAAATCTAATGAATTTCCTTCCCATTTCTGGCTTCGGTATTAATGAAACAGTTCCTGTCTCTGGAAACAAAACATATTCGCCTTTGACTTCAGCAATCTCATTCCAGTTTAAAACTCCTGTTCCAGGAAAATGTTTTATTCCTGTCACTTCTATTTTTTCTTTATCAATAGTAATTTTCATTATGGCCTAATGTAGTCCTAGTACCGGGATAAATATAGCAGTGAGGATTCCAAATATCGTCATCAAAAAAGTTTTTTCACCATGAACAATTCTATACAAACTTACGAGAAAAGTGGCAAGACAAAAGAGTAACCCCAGTATTTTTGCCAACAAAATTGGTCTATGGGTTTTCATTGTACACCTATTTGACCATATAAATATATCTCAAAACTATCAATTTCTCCAGAGAGATAGCCTCCTATTACAACTGCACCAGCAATACCGCCTGCTGGCCCAGCTAATCCCTCGAATCCTGCAGACACAGTCACTGCCGCTGCTTTCGATCCAAGCATAAGCGTATGAATGGCAACTGCCGTATAGGCCTGATTTTGGGAGATTTGTCCTGATTGTACTTGAGCTATTAGGTTTACATATCCTAACCCGCCGGTTAATAAACCAATTGATTGGAACCAGGATTGCATGTTGGTGGCATTCGTTGCGCCTCTCGTCCAGCCAGGAGCATACTGCTTTATCGTACCGGCCCATTGGCTGTAATATGTAGAGCCAGCTCTAGATAACGAAGCAGCCAGGAAATTCCAAGGCATGTTGAAATTGCCACTGCTCCCGCTACAACTGCCGCCAGCGATCCCGCCCCTTACTCCGCCATGTCGTAGTCCAAAAGGATCGGTATAATTGGTATTGGAATCATAGACTTTGCCATGGATAAAGCCGGACTGCGGCGTAACTACCGGCGGCTCTTCCGCAGGAATGGCCTGGATAGTGATGGTTGCCGGTTGGCTGGCGGCGTTGCTGGGGTCGGTGATGATAAGCTGCGCCTCATAGTCGCCGGATTGATCCGGGACAAAGGATATTTGGGAAATGTTAGTAGTAGAAACAATAACGTTGCTGCCCTGGGGTTTGGAGAAAAAGCTCCAATGATAGGTCAGGATGTCTGCATCAGGATCCCTGCCATCCAAGGTGACGCTAACGCCAACTTTCACAGAGGTTTGACTGCTTTGGATATTGGCTAGGGACAGACGGTTGACGTTTTCCACAATAAGGGTAAAGGTTTGCCTGGCGGAAAGACCACCCTTGTCTGTAACCGTTATACTTACATTAGCGTTGCCGGCTTGCTCATAAGAAGGTGTCCAGTTAATCCAGCCGCTGGCAGCATCGATGCTCAGGCCATTGGGAGCGGTTATTAGAGAATAACTGAGAACATCTCCGGTGTCAGGGTCGGTTGCCGTTACCTGGTAGGTGTACAGCTGGCCTTCTTGCGCCGTAGTCACAGCCGGGGAGGTAATCTGCGACGGATGGTTGCGTTGCACGATGAAGGTTACCGGGTCGGATTAAGCTATCTGATGTTTGCCTTTCTTATCTTTGTAAGCGTATGCTTTAAGGATATGGGAGCTTTCGGTATAGGAGGAAATATTGATATTGATACAGATACCATGAAAGCCATCCGTAAGAACTATAGAATGAAGTAAACCCTGTTAGCATAAGGCTGTGGAAAAAGAATAGGATTTTTACTCCTGCCGATAAAACGGCAGGAGTTTTTATATTTGAACTCCTGGTCCGCAAATTACAAAATCAAGTTAGGCTCCACTTCGTTCCGCTAACTGATTATCCCCTGCTGATCCCGATAAATCGGGATCAAGACCGCGGGGACAGGCACAGATTATTACGAAGATTACACAGATTTTTATCAGCGACTAGGCTGGTAATCTGTGTAATCTTTTGGAAATCTGTGTAATCAAGTATAGGATTGAAATTCCTATACTTGTAAATTAGTAGTTGACTTTTCATGCAATTTATGCTATATTTTTTTTAATAGATGATTCAGGTGTTAATCTCATAGTTTTTCTAATAAAAGAGAGCTAATTGTAAATTTAAGTATAGGAGCGGCTTCTTGAAATCTTTCATGAGTCTGGTACCTTTCTTCTGCCCTTGATTGGTAAATCTTAAACGTTTACTTGATTATACCGTACTTTAGACTATTTTGTTTCTAAATTACTAATCATAATTAGATTAGCGCCTGAATCATCTACCAGCGCCATATTTATGTATATACGAGAGACTCGTAAGGGAAGTGAGTGTCTTAGTCTAACTAAAGCGAGGTAAGCCATGATCAATGAAATCTATACCGGGACTGAACGCCGGCAAACATTACGTATTAAATTTGAAGGAAGTGGAGAGATAAGATGCCAGACCTCCGGCGATTCAATGCTTGCCGAAACCTGCAGTTTTATTAACTTGAGCGAAAAGGGAGCTTGTCTGAAAGCTCCCATCCCCCTTAATGAAAATACCGAATTAGCGCTCCATTTTAAATTACCTGGATTATTGAACATAAATTTAAACAGTACGGCCAAAGTTATCTGGTGCCTGTTGCAGCCAGAAGAAAAGTGTTATCTAATTGGAGTTACTTTCCATTCTATTAAAGCTATGGAGTTAACCGCTTTGCGCAGTTTTATCTTGATCCAAAATAAAAAAGGGAACATCCTCCAATCCTAAAATTTTTAACTAGGCGAGGATATTGCTATTACGTACCACTAAAAGAGAAATCAGAATTTATGATTTCTCGTTTGTTTTTATTGACAGGAGGGGTTAAAAGAATATAATTCTGATAATTATAGTAAGTCTAAAAGTGGTGGGATTTTACGGAAACAGACGAAGAATTTGATATTTCTAACCTTTCTTTAGCTTTTTTTCAATAATCTGGCGAGACCATAGCCCAGCCCAAAAACCACCAATGTTCCCGCAATACCAGCCACTGCGGTAGCCACTTTTTCATTATGACTGCCCGGGAAAGTGTAATCAGGAATAGGAGAGGGCAGTATCGGTTGGACTTCCCCTTTTTCCAGAAATCCCGTATCCTCAGCTACTCGTTCCAGGCCATCCGGTTTCGAAGAAGCAAAAGGGGAAAGGACTAAAGCTACTAATAAGGCTAGTCCTAAACCGATCAGGATATCTTTTTTATTCATGCTGTACCTCTACTATATATCAAGTCTGCCCTTACTTTCATAACATAGCTCAACGCAAAAGAAGCAATAATAGCTTCCCCGATCCCAATCATGGCATGCACCCCAGCTATAGCTGGCAACACTACTTTCAGCGGGATAGTGCCGGAAAAAGCCAACTCCAAAGCGCACGCAATCGAAGCTATCACCACTGAACACCAACTGGCTGCAGCCACCGCTATTCTAATCCCTTGGTTATTTTTTAATACATATTTAATACCGGCATAGATGAAATACGCGCCGGCAGTGCCGACCAGGGACATATTCACTATATTTGCTCCTAAGGCCGTTAATCCGCCATCCTGGAAAATAAGGCATTGGGCAGTTAGCACCACAGCAATCACCAGGCTGCTGGCATATGGTCCCAACAACACTCCGGCTAGCACTCCGCCCAGAAAATGTCCGGAAGTCCCGCCAACTATTGGGAAATTCACCATTTGCGCGGCAAAAATAAAAGCGCTCAGCACTCCCATCAATGGAATAGTTTTGTCATTTAATATTGATCTGGTTTTTTTTAGGCAATAAGCGAGCCAGCCAATAGCAACACCCCAAGCTGGCACCCAGATATTTGGGGCTAAAAATCCGTCAGGTAGATGCATTTATTATCTCCTTTTTAGAATGTATAGACCAGGGTCAGCGCCAGAGCCGCACTGGCAGTAGTCTAGATAATAAACAGCTTAGCCCGCTTAGTCAAGATAATCCCCAATTTGGA
>JACRDM010000114.1 GCA_016218565.1 Elusimicrobiota bacterium
ACAAGTCCTCTGACCAGCTGATGAGCACGATCAAGGAAGAAGTGTATGGCTTCATCTCCACCCAGGGCCAGTATGACGATATCACCCTGGTGGTGATGGAGGTAACAGGAACTGCCACCTTCAATGCGGGTTTGAAGGTGGCAGGTGTTTTAAATATGTTTTAATATTAGGATTAAGAATTTAAATATGATTAATATTCCTCAGGTTAATGTCCCATGGTGGGTATCAATAGCAGTAATTATCGTCGTTATGACGATAATATGGGGGTGGGGAGCTTCACGGCTTATCCTGACTCCGCCGCGCTATGACCTGGACACCAAACCCTCGGAATTGAATATGTCCTACGAAAATGTGACCTTTTCTTCTACCGATGGCATTCAAACCATTGGTTTTTTTATCCCTGGAAAAAAGACTGCGGCTACGATCATTGTCCTGCATGGTTACGGCACCAATAAAAGCGATATTCTGTCTTTTGCCGAGATGCTGCATCATCACAGTTATAATGTTTTGGTTTTTGATTTTCGCAGCCATGGGCAGACCAAAGGTAAATGCACTCTTGGATTTAATGAGACCAAGGACCTGGCAGGCGCTGTTAACTATTTAGGGACCCGTAAAGATGTTGACCAGAACAAGATCGGGGTGCTGGGTTGCTCTATGGGAGCCAATGTGGCCATTATTGGGGCGGCGGATGATCATAGAATTAAGGCTGTCGTGGCAGATAGCGGGTTTGCCTCTTTTGAAAAAACAGTTACTAAATTTGCCCAACTGTTTCATAACTTGCCAAAGTATCCATTTGTCCCTGTGGCGATATGGTTTACGGAATTGCGGGCCAATTTTTGCGCCAATAAGGCGGATGCTGCAAAATATATTGGCAAGATTTCGCCGCGGCCGGTAATGATTATTGGTGGAGCCAATGATGCGCGGATACCACCGGCGAATCAGGAAGATCTGTTTAAGGCGGCTGGGGAGCCAAAACAGTTGTGGCTAGTGCCAGAGACGGATCATCTTGAGGCGCTCAACCTATGGCCAACGGAATATGAGGAAAAAGTCGTGGCCTTCTTTGATAATTATTTGAAATGAGTAGTAAGAGCGAGAAACAGTAAGAGCGAGAAGCAGTAAAAACGAAGAGCAGTCTGGCTTCAAAAAAGGAAATAATAATGATCCATTGGTATTATCCATTCAGCGCGTTGTTTATTTTAGGTACTTCCCTATTAATAGGGCTTTTTGTAATTTGCAAAGACTATAAGGCCAAAGCAAATCAGGGGTTTTTCTTATTTGCTTTTAGTGTGTCTTTTTGGAGTTTTGGCTATTTCTTTTGGCAATTATCCAAAACCCAGCCAGAGGCTATTTTCTGGTGCCGGGTGTTGACGGCTGGTGGAATCTGGATAACTGTTTGGTCTTATTATTTTGTAATTAAGGTTTTAAATATAAATGAAACTAAATACAAAATTATTTTTTTTACCGGTGTAATTGCCGCGGTTGTTTTTTCAGTTTTTAACTTAACTACCAAATTATTAGTAAGTTCTACCAGGCCAACGATAGCTCATGCCTATTGGCCAGTTCCTGGCCCATTATATTTACCATACCTTTTGATGTTCCTATTTTTTTCCATTTTCAGTACTGTAATTTTATTTCAAGAGTATCGAAAGGCAGGGGGATTTAAAAGAAATCAAATAAGATGGGTGTTTTTAGGCAATGCTATCGGATATGCCGGAGGGTGTACTAATTATCCTTTATGGTATGGAATAAATATTCCTCCTATAGGAAATATACTTGTTGGTTTATACCCTATTTTTTTTGGCTACGCAATTGTAAAATATCGTTTCTTTGAGATCGACACTGTCATTCACCGGACGGCATTATGGCTGGTGACCTCTTTATGGTTAATGGTGCCAGCATATATCTTTTTCCGGGTAGTGGGGCCGTGGATCAGCAACCTGAGCGCTATCTGGCTGACCGTGGTGGCCTTAGGGTTATTCTATCTCTTTTTATGGTACTACCGGTACCTCCAGCCGAAGATTGACCATTTCTTTCGGCGCAGGAAGTATGACTATTACGAGGTATTAGATGGGTTAGGGAGTAAGATCGGCAGCGAATTGGAATTAGACTCGATAGTGGGGCGATTATTCAGGGAATTGCAAGAGATATTGTATATCCGCAACGGACTGCTCTTGGTGAGAGAGGGTAGCAGCTATCAGGAGGCAGGAAAGACAGGATGTGAGAGTACCACGGAGATAGAGAAAGAAGCAAGCCAGCTAAGCGCGGAGAGCGTGCTAGCGAGATGGTTGGAACAAGAGCAGAAGGTCTTGGAGAAGGAACAGGTGGAAGGAGACCCGCGATATGAAAAGATCAAAAGAGAAACACTGGAATGGTATCAGAGGAACAGGATAGAAGTGCTGATCCCCATAGTTTTGGCTGATAAAGTCAACGGGATATTGGGATTAGGGAAAAAAGAAAACCTGCAGGCTTATTCGCTCAAGGACCTGGAGTTATTAGAGAAGTTAGGCCAGCAGATAGGGATAGTCATAGACAACGCGCTGCATCATGAAGACATAGTCGAGAAGGGACGCTTGGCAGAGGAGATGAAGCTTGGCCAGGAAATTCAGAAGAACCTGTTACCCAAGACGGTTCCGGAGGTGCAGGGATTGCACCTGGCCGGTTTGATGGTGCCGGCCAGGGAGATTGGGGGGGATTATTATGATTATATAACTACAGTCGCTAGTTCCCAGTCGCTAGTTTCTAGTAAAGAAGAAGGACAAAGCATAACAGACCAGCGACCAGCGATCAGCACCCAGAAACTGTCTATAGTCATTGGTGACGTCTCTGGCAAAGGAGTAGCGGCGGGGCTAATCATGGCCACAGCCAAGGCTACCCTAAAGGGATTAGCAGGGCAAGGGCTCAGTCCCCGGCAAATGCTCACCAAAGCCAACAGCTTATTGCATGAATACACCAAAGGTGAGAAGTTCATGACCATGCTGTATTTGACCTGGGACAACCAGCATAAGCAACTCAATTACTCTTCAGCGGGGCATGAGCATATAATTATATACAGAAGTGGTAAAGGGGTAAGGGAAAACAGTGATACAGTGATAAGTGATAAAGTGATAAAGCCAGCAGAAAACACTACCACTATACCACTCTATCACTCTACCACTGGCTCCGTTGAAGTGATCCAGAGCGGGGGCTTTGTGTTAGGGATGCTGCC
>JACRDM010000118.1 GCA_016218565.1 Elusimicrobiota bacterium
CATTCTGTTATAGGCCGCTACCAAATCCACGACATCACCGCTCCTGGATTTGTCCAGGATTATGGCCCCTGCTTCATAATAAAGATTCCAGCCCACTATGGCTACTACAAATAATATGGCAAAGATTAACAACGCGGCATACTTGAATTGAAAAGTGCTTTTTACCAGGAATTTTCTTCTTCTTAGCATGATGGGCCTTTATGAGGAATTAGTGAAGAACTTCTTTTTTTTCTTTGGCAATAATACCCTTATATAGATGAGGACAAAGCTCGTGTAGCTTCTGATAAGCCTCGTCTAATTCAACGTACAAACCCTCTTGATCCAAACGACTCTTTGCTAATTCTTCTTCCAACTCTTGGATCCTATCTTCTAAAACCCTGGCAGATTTAATTTTTTTCTCCGTTCTGCTATGAGTTATTCACTCGCGCAAATTTTCAAACAGCTACACCTTTATTTTAATACAAATCGTAAAAAATAGTCAAGAAAAATATTACTCAATCTTCGCAATTTTCTTTTCTAATCACTGTAACCTTTTTTATCTCGCACTCTGTAAACGCTTATCTGCTTCTTTGGCCCACGGACTTTGGTTGTATTTATCTTTGACTGCCTGGTACATTTCCCGGGCTTTCACTTTATCTTTCAGCTTCACATCATACGTCGCGCCCATGGTCATCAGCCACACCGGCGCTTCCGGGGATTGCGGATATTTATTCACCATACCGTTCAAAATAGCCAGCAGATCTGCCCAATCACCCATACGCATATAGCATTCAGCCAGCATATTTCCAGCTCCATACGCAGCCTGCGGCCTGGCCAGTGCCTGAGCTAGCAGTTTTTTGTAATCCTGTACCGCCTGTTGATAGGCTTTTTCAGCATTGACTTTGTCTTTAACCTGTATATAGTGATTCAGTAAAAACGCCGGTATTTGCAGTCCGGCTTTGGTTTCAGGATATTTATCAAATGCTTCCCGGAAGATGACAGAAGCATTGTTCCAGTCGTTCAGCTTCTGGTAGCAGGAGGCAATAGAAATGAGCACTTTGGCCTGCAGCTCTTTATTATCCGTATATAATGATTGGACCTGCCGGTAACTATTGATGGCCTCGGTTAATTTCTCCTGGATGAGGTACAAATTGGCGATCAATAAATGCGCTTCTACGGCCTGCGGCGATTGCGGATACCTGGTAATGATACCCTTAAAATTACTCAGCGCCTGGCCAAACTTGAAGGGTGGAATATTCTTCGGATCTTTGAAAATATCCTCGCTATATTTGCGCGCCCAGTAAAAAGCTTTCTCGGCCTGGTACTGCCGCGAGCACCCGATTATAAATATAGACAGAAGCAAAACTATAATTAATAATTTTTGTTTGTAATCTGCGCAATCCGTTTTTCTAATCCGCGGAATCTTCATTTGCTCTCTCTCACGCTAAGATACAGTATAGTCGCAGATACAGCAATGATCGTGTTCACGATAAAGGCCAGGAATATTCCCCAGAGGATAATGAGCAGGCTAATCTCGGGGAAATACAGATCCATTAATCTTGGAATAAATACTTTCAAGACCACGGCCACCAGATAGAACAGCGCCGGGATCAGCACCAAGAGCCCTGAAGTCACGAAATACTTAAATACAGTTTTAATCGATATACCCGCAGCTTTCCAGAACCCCTTATTCTCTATAATAATAGCGAGCGGAGCATACAGAAACAGCGTTTCTACGGCAATACTAAATAATATGTTAAATACCGCCAGCCCCATTCCCCATTTGATCTGGCCCATCTTGAGGAAATATCCCTGGCCGGCGGTTAATCTGTCTTTGATAAAGATCCCTGAAAAATGCTCTACCAGATAGATAATGATGAAAGTCACCAGGGTATAGGCCAATAAAGGCAAATAACGGTTAATAGCTATTTTAAAATTCTTGCCAAACCGCAAGCTCATACCTTTCGCTTTCTGATTATACATAGACATGGCAATACCAGTCAGCAGCGAGCCAAACAGCACGCCAGCTACGATCTGCCAAAGGCGGAACGCCGGCGGCAATATTAATAAATGCGTGGGATAATGCATTGCCGCTTCTCCATAGAAAGCCCTGATCGGCTGCCCCAGAACCAGGCTCACCGGCCACTGGGGCGCATAAAAGATCAGAGCTAATCCAGCCATTTCAATAAAAGCCAAATATAGAAAAGGCTTAAATAAGGATGGGTGCTGACGCAAGTTCTGGAACGTCGCCTTTACTACTGACCCGTAAATTTGCATACTTTTTATTATCGGCATATCTTTATTATACCCTATTTTAGTTAATCTGTCAATACTAAAGGCAGAGAGTAATGGCAGAGAGTAATTTTTAACAGGTTCATTAATGCTAATACTCAGTTGTTATCAAATCGGTTGGGGGACCGCTTCTGTCCACCGCGTAAATAAAACTCACGCCTTAAATCCAGAGATACGATACTCATTTAATCTAGGCAACAGAGAACCGGTAAGTTTTTTAGCGTTTTAACTGGCCACTCGCAAACTCGCACGCTGGCAAACTTTAGCGCTGGCATTTCGGGCAATAGTGCGTGCCGCGGCCGCCCAGCACGATCCTTTTAATTTCCCCCTTACATCTCGGACACTTATTCCCCTTTTTCCCATACACCTTCAACTGCTTCTGGAAATCCCCGCCTTTACCTTCCGGCGTGGTAAAATTCACCACCGTAGTCCCGCGAAATTTGATGGCTTTAGCAATGATTCTCCTAATGGCTTCAAAGATCCGTTTTTTTTCTGCTGTTTTCAGCCGGTGCGCAGACCGCTGCGGTCTTACCCTAGCAGCATGCAGTACTTCATCTACATATATATTACCTAAGCCAGCCACTAGGCGCTGGCTCAAGAGTATTACTTTGATCTTGGATTTATTTTTTGCTAATTTCCGGTTGAATTCCGCAAAGACAAAATCATCTCCTAACGGCTCAGGCCCCAGCTTCAATACCGACTCAAACCTTCCTATATCCTTAGAGTCAATCAGCCACACTCTCCCGAATTTTCTAATATCAGCATAGACCATCGTTTGACCGCCGGAGAGAGGGAAGATAAGATGCATGAACTTGTCTTCTTTTAGGCGCGGATAAATCAGCCAGTGGCCAGTCATCCGTAAATGCGAAATCATGGTGCGGCCGCCGCTTAAATGAAAGAGCAGGAATTTCCCCCGCCGGGACAGGGATTCTATCTTCTTCCCATTTATATTTTTCTGAAACGTCTTAAAATCAGGGCTGGCTACTATTTTCTCAAAGTTGCTTTTAACATTTAATATCTTCTGGCCTAATATTGTCTTGGACAAGGCTCTTTTTACGGTTTCAACCTCAGGTAATTCAGGCATGCTTTTAAAGGCAGCGATAAGTTATCCCGAGAGGATAACCTTAGCGGGAAAACTTATAACTGTTCTCCTGTTCTTTTGGGATTTCTAAGAGCCGCTTGTCAACGTGTCCTCTCTGCGAAAACAAAAAGAGCAAGGCTAGCAACATCGGAATAAGCCCGTTTAACAAATTAGGAGCAGTCAGTCTGCCCAAACAGTAGCAATACATAACAAATACGAAACCTTCGGCAAAAAGCCAGGTCCCTCCTACTACCGGTTGGCGCACGGCAATCATTACGGTAAGCGTAAGTATCAAGCCACCCGCCAGGTCAGATAGATAATTCCAAAAATTAACATAAGAGCCAATCACAAACTGTCCCGTGCTGAATACCAGCCAGCAAATGGCCACAAACAAGCCGGCAAAGTTCGCTAGCCAATAAATTAGTTTGCGCAAAATTACTCCCATATCTCGGTGCTCAGTGTACAGTTTCGAGGCCCGAAAAAGCATTAGATCTTATCGGGTTCCGTATCCGTTTACCGTGAGCCGAGCCTTCAGTCGGGTTTCGAAACCGTCTAGCGTCTACCGAGCTTCATTCCAGGTCCCGCCAGTTTGGGCCAGCGCTGACCTTAGCTTCAAACGGCACATCTAATTTTAAGGCTGTTTCCATTTCCTGCTTGATCAACTTTTCTAACTGCTTAACTTCTGCCTGCGGCACTTCAAATATCAGTTCATCATGCACCTGCAATAGCATTTTAGACTGAAGCTTTTGTTGCCTGAGCTTCTGGTCAATATTTATCATGGCTACCTTAATAATATCCGCGGCTGTCCCCTGGATCGGCATATTTATCGCTACCCGCTCGGCAAAAGAACGGATATTCCTGTCCGGGGCCTTTATTTCCGGCAGGTACCTCCTGCGGTTCAGCAGAGTCGTGACAAAACCGTCATGCCTGGCTTTTTCCACGATCTTTTCCATATAAACTTTTACGCCGCTGAAACGGGTAAAATATTTATCAATATAATTTTTAGCGGTGGCCGCATCAATACCCAAGGCCTGGGACAATCCGTATGAGCTCATGCCATACGATAAACCAAAATTAACCATTTTGGCTATGCGCCGTTTTTCGTCATCCACTTCTTCTGGCTTCAAGCCGAATATTTCGCACGCAGTATGACTATGAATGTCTTCATGATTATGGAAAGCTTGTTTCAGGTGTTCATCCCCGGACATATGCGCCAATACCCGCAAGTCGATCTGCGAATAATCAGCAGATACAAATACATACCCCTCTTGGGGAATGAACGAACGCCTGATGGAACGCCCTATCTCCGTGCGGATAGGAATATTCTGCAGATTCGGCTCACTGGAGGACAAGCGCCCGGTATTGGTCACGGTCTGGTTAAACGAAGTATGCAACCGACCAGTCTTTGGATTGATCATCTCCGGTATCGGATCAATGTACGTGGATTTAAGCTTGGCCAATTCCCGGTATTCGATTATCCTTTTAGGCAACTCATGCATGTTTTGCAGTTGACGCAAGACTGATTCGTTGGTTGCCGCCCCAGTCTTGGTTTTTTCTATTATTGGCAAGCCTAATTTTTCAAAAAGTATTTTGGAAAGCTGCTGCGGTGAATTAATATTAAACTCAGTACCAGCTACTTTATAAATCACTTGTTCCAAAGTGGCAATTTTCCCATCTATCTCTTTGGACAATTCTTTCAGGTATGGCAGGTCCACCAGAATGCCTGTATATTCCATCTCGGCCAGGATTTCCAGAACCGGCATTTCTACATCATAGAACAGTTTGTCCAGTCCCTTCTCGGCCATCAGCCCGGACAATTTCTGCTTCAGCCGCCAGACCATGTCTATCTGGGCGCACGCATATTCGCCTACTCTTTCCACCGGTACCTGGTCCATGGCGATCTGTCTGGTGCCTTTGCCGATCAAATCCGTGATGGGTATCATTTTATATTGTAGGTACTCGGCAGCTATATTTTCCAGGCTGTGGTTTAGTTTGGACGGATTGATCAGATAGGAGGCGATCATAGTGTCAAAAGAGAGACCCTTGAGATTCAAGCCTTCGTTTTTCAGTACCAGTAGATCATATTTCAGGTTTTGTCCGTATTTCTGTATTTTTTCATCTTCAATGATAGGTTTCAGCAGGTCCAGCGCTTTTTTCTTATCCTGGTGGGGAACGCCCAGGTAGCTATGAGCCACGGGTACATAATAGGCTTCTTTTTCTGCGGCACAGAGCGCCAAGCCGACTATCTTCGCCAGCAGCGACTCGCTATTATTGGTTTCAAGATCAATAGATACTTCTTTTTTTTGCTTTATGACATTAACGATCCTTGCCAACTCGTCTAAATCAGTGATGACTTTATAGCGCGCGTCTTTTTCCGCGCTCTGACCTATCAACTCAGTGGTCAAAGATTTAAATTCATACTTATTGAACAAAGCTAGAGCTTTTTCCTGGTCCAGCGGGACAGGTTTTAGATCTTCCAATGACATTTGGAGCGGAACATTTTCCACCAAAGTCACCAGGTCCTTTGATTTGAACGCCAGTTCTTTGCCAGTCTCCAGTTTATTCTTTACTTTGGCTGGAAGTTTATCCAGATGCTGATAGATATTTTCAATAGTCGTGTATTTTATTATCAGTTGTGTCGCGGTTTTTTCTCCTATACCAGGCACGCCGGGAATATTATCGCTGGAGTCGCCGCATAATCCCAGATAGTCCTTGATATTATCAGCCGCGAATCCAAATTTTTCTTTCACTTCCTTTTCACTAAAAAGTATGCCTTTCGGCTCGCTCAACACTTTAATATTCTCATCCACTAGCTGGAGTATATCCTTATCCCCGCTAACAATAACTACAGCTACCTCCTGCTTTTCCACCTGCCGGGCAATAGTGGCGATCAGGTCGTCAGCTTCATAGCCAGGCAGCCGAAACACCGGTACCTTGAATGCTTCTACCATTTCCTGGACCATAGGGATCTGAGCTTTGAGCTCAGCCGGGGTTTCTTTACGGGTGGCTTTATATTGTTCAAAGGCTTTATGCCGGAAAGTCGGGTGCGGTGAATCAAAACACACCGCCAGGTAATCAGGCTGTTCACGCTTGATGATTTTGAGCAGCATGCGGGTAAAACCATAAACAGCATTGATCACTAATCCCTGGGAATTGGTGAGCCGCGGGAGAGCGTGAAAAGCGCGGTGGATATAGGCCTGTCCATCTATGATATAAAGTTTCTTTTTCATACGGTTTTCCGTTCCTGCCATACACAATACAATCAATTTTACTATTTACCGCAATAAAATATTGGACTCCGTCTTCGAAATCGCTAAACTCAGCGTTTATCGATTCGCCTATTTCTCTAGCGGTAAAAGAAAGCACCCTAGTCAGCGCACGAATTTTGCTTAGCGCAAAACTGGCTTTTTGGTAATTGGCTATTTTTTTGATAATATATTAGTAACGTTTCGCTCGGCTCTACGCTTTTTTTGCAGTAGTGGAATTAAACAACTCAAAGCCTTATTTACGGCCGCTGAGTTGGGAAAATACTCTCGTATCTTTGGCTCAATTATCACTGTTTAAAGTGATGTACGAGAGTCGTTCCTTCGGTCTTATGAATCTTTACCGTATGCCCGGCACGATAGGCTTTGTAATATTTACCTCGAGCACCCCCAACCATATTTTTGAAATCATATTCGGGGCGCATCTCATCATTATCTATATCTACTTGCTTAGATATTTCCTTCTTCATTGCCATCCTTTCATTTGTGGTTGCCTTACGACAAACTCAGCGGCGGCGAACGCTTTGCCTCGCCGTCCGCTGGAGTAATTTGTTATGCGCTGTTTTGCCATTAGTCCACAATTCATATTCACTCAAGTCAAGGTCAGCACTCCATGAAATACCATAACCTCCAGGATCGACGCGAACAGCCTTGAAAAATGCAGGACTGGCAAGCAAATGAAACTGTGGTCTGGAAAGATTGATTTATCACGAATTCGCTTTTTTATCAATCTATTTACGTATTTCGTATCCTCCTAAATTGTCTTGCGCCGCTTTGGAGAATGTGTTCTTTAGTGAGATCAATGAGGGCTTTGGGGTCAAATACTTTTTCTCCATCAAGCTTGATCGCGCCTTGTTCAAATAATCTCTTCGCTTCGCGCTTAGAGGCAGCTAAACCTGATTCAAACAGAATATCTATAGCCGGCAAACTATCTTGGGTGAATGTTATTGTTTCTATGTCTTCCGGTAGTTTACCTTCCTTGAACACGTTTTCGAATTCGGTGCGAGCTTGTTTGGCTTGGGCTTCATCATAGAAGCGGGCAACCAGTATCTCCCCTAATTTCTTTTTGGCTTCCATGGGATGTTGCTTTTTAACCTCAGCAACTTCCTCATTGGTCAGGAGTTCATAATAACGGTACATTAATTCATCGCTGAGGCTCATGATCTTGCCAAAGACCTCTTTCGTGGGTTCGGTTATACCTATATAATTATTGTAGGACTTGCTCATTTTGCGGACTCCATCCAGACCTTCCAATAAGGGCATGGTTAATACCACCTGCGCACTCTTTTTGCCATAGTCACGCATCAGATCCCGGCCCACCAGCAGGTTAAACTTCTGGTCACTTCCCCCTAGTTCCACATCAGCATCAATCTGCACTGAATCATATCCCTGCATTAAAGGATAAAGGAACTCCAGGATAGATATAGGGGTTCCTTCCTTATAGCGCTTCTGGAAATCATCCCTCTCTAACATCCTGGCTACAGTATAATGCGAAGCGAGGCCGATGATCTCTTCTATTCCCATCTTTCCCAACCAGTGAGAGTTATATACTACTTCCAGCTTGGCAGGGTCTTTATCCAATATTTTATATACCTGCTGCAAACAGGTTTCCGCATTCTTAGCCACCTCTTCCGCAGTTAATGGCTTACGCGTCTCAGAACGGCCGCTAGGGTCCCCTATCTGTGCGGTGAAATCCCCTATCAGGAACACTACCTTATGGCCTAATTTCTGGCATTGCCGCAGTTTAGTAAGAGCTACGGTATGACCCAAATGGATATCAGCGGTGGTAGGATCTACCCCGAATTTGACACGCAAAGGACGGTTTTCCTGCAGTTTTTTGACCAGTTCTTTTTCGCTGATCAACTCTACAGCGCCTTTTTTTATTAGTTTTAATTGGGTGTTTAGATCATTCATATGGCAAGATATTACCATAGGAAATGGCTAATGGCAAGTAAAAATGTTATTGTATTTTGCCACGCAATATGTTATTATTCCTTTCATGCGTATAAGACATATTTTATTTACAGTCATAATAGTATTGGTTATCTGTACTTTGGCAACTGCTGGAGCGATATTGCAGCTTTTTCGTAAATATGCCAAAGAACTACCTTCTACCACTGCTTTAGAAGAATATAAACCCGGGCTTATTACCCGCTTTTACGATATTCACAATGAAGTGATCGCGGAAATGTTCACGGAACGCCGCACTGTGGTCCCGTTACAGAAGATCCCGGTAGACCTCCAAAATGCGGTGATAGCCACAGAAGATGAACGTTTTTTCAAGCATTGGGGCCTAGACTTGCGCGGGATCGGACGCGCCACTGTTAACAATATTTTTAAAGGCAGGGTAGTTGAAGGCGGCAGCACCATCACCCAGCAATTAGCCAGAGCTTTGTTCTTAACCCAGGACCGGACTTACCAACGCAAGATCAAAGAAGCCCTATTATCCCTGCAGATCGAAAAGAAATACACCAAGGAAGAAATCCTGCAGATGTACCTGAACCAGGTATATTTCGGCCATGGCGCCTACGGAGTCGAGCAGGCTTCCCGGATCTATTTCGGCAAGCACGTACAGGATTTGAACATAGCAGAATGCGCGTTAGTGGCCGGGATGCTGCGCGCGCCGAAAGCTTATTCTCCTTTTGAACATCCTGCATCAGCCCAGCGCCGGGCTCAAACTGTATTAAGCCTCATGTACCACCAAAACTATATTACCTTGGAAGAAAGAAATAAAGCCCTCCAATATAAATACTATACCCAGAAACCAAAATACGTGTTGAATGCTGCCCCCTATTTCATTGAGTTGGCTAAACAGGACCTGGAAGATAAATACGGGATCGATGCTATTTATAAGGGTGGTTTACAAATCTACACCACGCTGGATTTGGGAATGCAGCAAAGCGCTGACCAAGCCCTGGACAGGAAACTGAGCGCTTATGCCATTAAGGCGTCAACTGATGCTCCGGTACAATGCGGTTTGATCGCTATTGACCCTAAAAACGGGCAAATTAGAGTTTTGGTCGGTGGACGTAGTTTTGAAAAAAGCCAGTTCAACCGGGTCACGCAAGCTAAGCGCCAACCTGGCAGCGCCTTTAAGACTTTTATCTTTACCGCGGCGCTGGAAAACGGCATGACCGCCTCTACCTTAATTGATGATTCGCCCGTTACTTTGATGGGCGGTGACAATAAGGAATGGGCACCGCAAAATTATGATAAAGAATTCTGGGGGCCAACCACATTGCGCCGGGCGCTGGAGAATTCCCGCAATCTCTGCGCCGTAAAGCTCATTGTGCAAATCACCCCCGAAGTAGCGGTTAATTATGCCCATCAATTAGGGATACAAAGCCCCTTAGGCAATAATTTGTCTTTATCCTTAGGCACAAGCGAAGTGAACTTAGCAGAAATCACCAGCGCTTTTTGTACTTTTGCCAACTATGGCATCAAGACTACCCCGTACAGTATAATCAGGGTAAAAGACACTAATGGCAATGTTCTGGAACAAAACACTCCTGTGGAGCAACCCGTCCTGTCTGAGCAAACCGCCTATCTTATGACCAATTTACTCAAGGGTGTAGTCCAACATGGCACCGGGTACGCGGCTAAAGCTCTCGGCCGTCCTTGTGCTGGCAAAACTGGCACCAGCAATGATTACCGTGACGCCTGGTTTATTGGCTATACCCCGGACCTGGCCTGCGGCGTCTGGGTCGGCTATGATGACCATCGGATTATCAGCGGAAAACAAACCGGGGGTGCTATCGCGTGCCCCATCTGGACAGATTTCATGGAACAGTCCCTGCAAAATTTCCCGACCAGTGATTTTAAGATTCCTTCAAAGATCAAGCAGGTCAAGATCGATTATAAATCAGGGCTCCTGGCGCCGCCAAATTGGCCAAATCCTTTCGTGGAAAGTTACCTGGCGGGAACTGAACCGATTGGATATGCTACCACAGAGGTTAAAAAAGAAATTAAACCAGCGGTGGTTACAGGAGAAAGTGGTTACTAAAAACTGTTAGTGGTTCATCGTTCGTGGTTGATAGTAAAAACAAAAGAGGTAACCTTTATGATTGAAAAGAATCCGGAGATGAAGGAAGAAGTATTAATTAAGTTGGCTGAGGAAATATGCCTAGCAGTAAGAACTGCGCCAAAAGCCAAGGGTCTCGATAATTTGACGACCATGATCGTAGCAGGCAATGATAAGAATAAGATTGCTGACAAGATGGAAGAGATCGCCAAGCAATATGATCACCAGGGATATATTCGCGATGCTAAGAGTGTCCGGCAAGCTCAGGTATTGATCTTGCTTGGCACTAAAATAGATCCGGTTGATTTGAAACTATGCGGCCTTTGCGGCAACAAAAATTGCGCTGAAAGCCGGGCCAAGAAAACAGTTTGTATTTTTAATTCGCATGACCTGGGCATTGCCGTCGGCGCGGCAGTCAGCAAAGCAGCAGACATGAGGGTTGACAACCGGATCATGTACACCGTTGGCTGGGCAGCGCGAGAAATGAATCTGCTTGGTGAGGAAAACAAGATCATCATGGGCATACCACTTTCCGTCAGTGGCAAAAACCCCTTATTTGATAGAAAGTAACCTGACACTGGCAGGTGATGACGCAGATCAAGTTAGGCTCCACTTCGTTCCGCTAACTGATTATCCCCTGCTGATCCCGATAAATCGGGATCAAGACCGCGGGGACAGGCACAGATTATTACGAAGATTATCCCCCCTAGTCCCGACTTTTCGGGACTGGCAGGGGGAACAGGCCTAGATTTTTATCAGCGACTAGGCTTGTAATCGGTGTAATCTTTTGGAAATCCGTGTAATCAAGTATAGGATTGAAATTCCTATACTTTAAATTAAATGCCCTGTGCTAAATCAATAGCACAGGGCATTTTTTTCGTTTTTACAAAAAAAGGATGGGGAAATTCCTTCTCTATAAATTCAATGCATTCGGTGTAATCTCTTTCGTAATCTGGGTAATCAAGTATAGTAATTTTTCAAATGGGCGTTACTCCTATACTAGAATTTTAAAGAGAGCGAACCACGCATGGCATCGCCCAGGTCGCCATACGGGGTCCAGGCAAAATCAAAAGCAAACATCTTATAGCTTATCCCTAATCCCGCTCCCAACCCTGACAATCCGCCGGTATCCACTCCGGTTTTATAACCAGAGCGTAGAGCTATCGCTCCGCCTCCGAATTTCAAAGCATATTCCACTCCACCGCCAAACAACACGTCATTATCATTCGGATAAATGACATCTGCCGCCAGGGTTAAGGCCTCATTCAATATCTTATACCCGGCGCCCAGCTTGACAGTCATCGGCAGAGGATCCCCTTCATCAATGAACTTATATTTCCCGCCGATATTAGTAACTGCCAAACCAACATTCAATCCCTGGACACCAGTCTTCATCAAGGCGCCAAGATCTACTGCCGTCCCACTGGCGCTTTCATCATCTATTTTCGAGCTCAGCATTTTAAGAGCGCCACCGAGCATCAGGCTGGCGGTGATGGCTTTGCCGTAAGAGACGGCTATGGACATATCCTGGGCCTTAAAAGTCCCTTGAGCTATTTCCACATCAGTTGTTCTTTTTTCCAGATCATTCATACCTAGCATTGTTACACCCAGGCCAAAGACCCCAATGTTCCCTACAGGAACAGCCCCGCCTGCAAACTGGTGCGTAATGTCCTGGAACCATTTATTATAGGTATAGATCACCTCTGTTGATTTCAATCCACCCAACCCTCCGGGATTCCAGTAAATCGCGCTGACATCATCAGCTACCCCAGTATACACGCCGCCCATAGCCGTGGCTCTGCCGCCGATACCAATTTTTAAAAATTGGGCGCCAGAAGTACCTACTTTACTAGAAGCCAGGGCCGTACCAACCAAACTGCAGATCATTAAGATTGCCAGTATTATTCCCCATCCTCTTTTCATGCTAATCCCTCCTTTATTAATTTCGAATAACGCGAATACCTTATTTCAAGACCGCGATCTTGATGATCTTCTCTTCACCGCCAGCTTCCACTTGCGCTATATAGACGCCGCTGGCGATCATTTCGCCACTGTCATTCTTGCAATCCCAGATAATATCATGCCAGCCTGCGGCCTGATTAGCAAGGCTGATTTCCCTGACCATTTCTCCCACGATATTAAAGATCTTAATTTTTACGTCGCGGCTGGAACCTGCCGGGATACCCACTTTAATGGTGAGCTCTGAAGTTGCGGTCTTCTTCTTGAACGGATTAGGATACGGATACACTTTATAACTATCCGGGATACCAGAAGGCGCATTAGCTCCACCCAGAGATTTAAACACGGCAAACAAGGAAGTATGATTGACTTCGGCAGAGATTGTCTTGTTTGTCGTATCAACAGTCCGGCCGTTGCTTTCCTTTATAAAGCCGTTATCGGAAAGGTAATAAATATCAATCATACTAGGATCAGTGACCTTAGTAGAATCATACGCTAAGGATACCTTAACCTTCTTGCCACTTTGCACCTGGGCGCTGCCTATCTTAAAGTCATAATAAGAGCTGACTTTATCATTAGTGCTGACCCGTCCGATGACCTCACCCTGGGCATTCACTATATTGGTAGTCTTCAGGGCTTTCTGGAAGTTCTTCGGATAACTAGAGAAGGCAATGTTCTTACCATTGCTCCGCACAAACATACTCTGGGCGCTGGTAATCACTACCGCTGTGGCATCTACAGCTTTACTGACCTCAGCATCAATATTCCCGGTCGGATCATTCGGATCGCTTACTGATCCTGGCGGTATCACCAACTTGGTCGGATCGCTGGTAGAAGCAGACACTGTACCACCCATCAGCGGATTGATGATTTGCACGTTATAAGCATCTACCGCGGTTGAGAAGGTGTATGTCCCACCACCTGCTAAACCAGTCACATCATGGCCCTGGGCTCTCAGGCTGAACACCTGGTCTGACGCATCCGGCGTAAATACGCCGGTGACTTCCTGCTTATTCAGAGCCAATTCCAGTTGGGCCAATTTACCTTTGGCTATTACATTAGGTTGTAGTCCGGTAGCTGGATTGGTCGTAATTCTCACCACATCAGCTGCCGCAGCCTCAGTAACTGATTCTGTAGCCCAGAGACCGAACAAGAAGATGCCGGTGTCATTTTTAACTGCTGCTACCATGAAGTAGGGAGGTTTATTGATCCAGGTGATGTTCTTATCAGGAAGTTTAGTAGCTGCTGCCGCAGTTATCGAAGTGGTATCAACGTAGATATCCGCTCCTTCACTGGCAGCCAGGACCACATAATAAGTAGTTGCCGGAGTTAAACCGTCAATGTCATACCTCTCTATTTCATTAGTCGCTGAGTTAGTTGTAAAAGTACCAAAGGCCATATTGCTAAAATCAGGCGTTGACACAAGCGGCAGTTCAAATAAAGAACTAGCCAGATTCTTACCAGCAATATCTTTAATGGTTCCACCTACCGCAGCGCCACTTGCTAACTGCAGGTTACCTGCGCTGTTAGGTCCGCTATTAAGCTCAATATCTTTCTTAATATAAGTGGCTGTGCCTTTAGAGAATACTTTTAATGAGTATAGGTTTTTCTTAGTTCCATTCGGATTCAAACCAGTCGGCACAAGACCATATACGGTGAAACGGCCATCTGGTGTGGTAATATCTTCAATACCGCCCATCGGGTCAGCATAGGTCTGGCTCTGGTTCTGTATCAACACCATAGCCACTGGCATAGTTTCACCAGGCCATGGCAAAGCCAACTCCTTACCGCTTGCCGCCAGAACCTGACCGCCTAAATTCGCGGTCGCTCCTTCAAGCACAAAGTTAATATCGCTGGCCAGAGGCGCTATAGCAATCTTGGTTTGTTCGCCGTACTTAGCTTTTATCCCTTCTCTCCAGGCATCACGCGGACGGGACGCCGCGGTCACATCCCAAAATCCGATTAAGGGATTAATGCCCGCCAGAATAAATTTCCCCTCTTTATCCGTTTTGGTGATCGTCGGCGCCACTTGCTGCCTGCCGCCACTCGGAATTGCGGCAACCAGGACGTTAGCTAATTTATTACCAGCAGTATCAGTGATATTACCGGAAATAGTGACTCCGCCTTTCAGCTTGATCGTTCCAATATCCACTTCGTCTGTAGAATCCGGCACCACTAAACCAGCGATAGTCTGATTAATATAGGTCTTATTGGACGAGGTAGAGCTGAATCCCTGGCCTTTATCCTTATCACTGGAGATAATGTTTAGCACATAATTACCAGCCGGCAGGTTTTTGATCCTGAACACGCCGGTTTTCTGGCCAGCTTGTTTTTCCCAGAATTTGGTGGTATCAGTAGCGGTTGCGACTTTCACCGTAGTAGAGTTTTGCATATCTTCTTCAAACATCTGGTTGCTGTTACGCCAGCTGCCTTCTATCCACGGACGGGCTTCGCAGTGAATGATCACGCCGTTGTCATCAGTCACCGCCATGCCAGTTTCAGCGTCAACTACTTTACCTTTAATTGTCGCTCCCTGTTCCATATTAAGAGTGCCAATATTGAGGTCAGCGCTGGCAATCACTGTTTCTTTAGATTGCTCTTTATACGCAAATTTCCAGGGGAAGACTCTTAATACATAGCTCCCGTTAGGAACATGTTTTAACGTAAAGGAGAGACTGCGCTTAGTGGTATTATTGGCTCTCTCAGATTGCGGTAGCCACTGCCAATTAGTAGTATCAATGAAATCAACACTAGTGCCGCCAAGCTGGTTCTGATCGCCTGCAGCGCTGTTCAATGACACCCAGAAATGATCTTCACCATCACCGGCGACTCCATTGGTGCTGGGACGCTGGATCGTGCCGGTAATATTATATCCGTTAGAGACCTCAAAATTTTGCGTTTTGGCATCTCCGCTTTTCACGGCTATAATAACGTTTTGCGTTGCTACGTCTGGCTGTTGTTGACCATAATTAAAGGCGGCCTGAGTTTGTACCCAACCATATTTTTGCGGTACCACGCTATAGATATCATCACCCAAACCTTCTAATCTATATACCGCTTCTCCTAGCACAGTGGTTGTACTTATCACTGCGCGGTAAGCAGTCTGCCAACCCATCCATTGCATCTTAACCGGGAAGGCTTCGATCGTTTTTTTGCCTAAATCGTTAAGCGTATATGGTGTGCCATCAGTCTTTAGCGGAGGGTTAGTAGAACTTAAAGTGACTTTTCCATGAATAGTTGCGCCGGCAGATAGAGCAAAATCCACGCCAGTCAATGCTTCTCCATTAGCCATTGGCACTCGTTCAGTAGTCATGCCAAATTTTCCACTGGGCCGTCCCATCGGATTGGCAGTTGAAGGAGCTACACTATATTCATTGCAGGTGACAATGTATTCACCAGTGCCTAATCCATCCAATTTATACGTCCCATCAGCTGCGGGAGCAGCTACTTTCGGAGTCCGCCATGAATCCCACCACGGCTCTCTGGCTATAACACGGATTTTTGTAAGATCAGCGTTGGTACCACTAACTTTACCGCTGATCGAGCCAGCAAAAGCTTCCAAACTAATATTAGCGGTAGTATTCGGCGCGCTATAGACAATCGGCCGGTTTTTTAATTCAAAACCAAACAGCCACGTATCCAAATTATAGGCTACGCCGTCTTCCAAGCCGGTAATTTCATAAGCTACTTCCTGGGCCGCCGCACTCCTGGTAATAGTTACATTAGTCCCTGTGCCGTACCCGGTGCTCGGGCTCCAGGCATTGATCCATAAAGTAAACTGGGTAAGTGGATTAAAGTTCTCATATTTCTTGGCAACCTTACTGCCGCTGCCCGTATCACCGCCGCTACCCATCATATCTGGCGATTGGGTTATGACATTAAGAGTACTGGCGTTGATTATTATTTTACCGGCCAGGCTCTTTCCAGCATCGAAAGTGTAATCCTTGCCAGTAATATCAGCGGCCGCAGTTACGGCCACTGCTTTGATTTTGCCGGGTTTATACTTACCCCAGCAGTTAAATCTTATATCATATGTACCGGCCGCTAAACTTCTGATCGAATAAGGTACTGAAGTTGCCCCGGCTGGAATCATTGTCCCGCCCCAACCGAAACCTTTGCCATCAACACCTTCTGCCGAAACATCCACAAAAACTTCTTCCGACCTGGCCACCGGGATAGTGACGGTACCGGAAATCGTTCCAGCTTTAGCCATAGTCAGGTTCTTGGCAGTGGCCACTGCTTTCGTTACTGGCACCGCAGTTTCCATATTACTCGCGTATCCTTCCATCTGGGCGCTTAGGTTATACGTGCCAGGAGGCAGATTCAAAGTGTAATTTACCACTTGCCCAACCGTAGCATCTCCATCGTCTTCCACAAAAACATTGGTCCAGCCATGCTGTGGACTGCCTGGACTCCAGGCATTGATATTGATATTGCCGTTGGTTATATAATAACCCGGATCATTGGGATCATTTGTCCAGGACCAGGGATTTTTATATTTTACAAATCCCGGAGCAGGAATGGTAATGGTCCCCGTGATCGAACCGCCCCTCTCCAAAGTGAAATTAATGCCAGTAATCTGTGAATCATCGCCAACTGCTACCTCTTCCATACGATCCTGATTAGGGAATCCGGAAGTACCTGATTCGGTATTCAAATGATACTTGCCAGCGACCAAACCGCTGATAACATAGGTGCCATCAGCTTTGGTAAAGGCCGAACCCCAGCTCTGCATAGAGCCAGCGTTCACCCTGATATTAGGAATTGGATTGCCGGCATCGTCTTTGATAGTGCCAGCAATACTGGAGCCTGCGACTTTTATCTTCAAATCAGTATTAGGCCCATAAGCCAGGTTTGCTGTATCATCATTTTGATCGAATTGCGGATTATATACTTTTACTTGGACCATATATGTGCCGGCAGGCACAATATTCCAGGAATTATCTCTGCCCTCCCAACGCGCTTTGATAATTACGCTGCCATACGTTTTGGCCTCATAGCCGCTGATCCACTGGTCCATGGACCAGTCTTTGCTGGCCCGCATAACATCAAACTCTTGTTGAGTTAATTTATACTGTTTACGATCAGCGGTACTCAAATTATTAAAATAGTTCCAGTTCCATTCTGTTTTCGTAGAATAATACGGACCGCCATTAGTATCCCAGAAGAACTTGCTATAATCAAATGGATCGTAGGTGCCACTGCCATTAGTATCAATGCAGATCTTGGCTACCCCGCCCATTTCCCATTCATTAGTGGTGCCGCTGATAGCATATTTAAAAGCTATTTCAGCTCCGTTCTGGTTTTGATTGTTTGAACCAGGCTTAATAGAAGGAATCGTACCGGCTATGATCTGCTCTGCCGTGTAGGCAGTGCCACCGGCAAATATATGGCGATTACTGATAGTTACGGTAGGCAGCAGCGGTAAATTCACAAAATCGCCATTGCTCCAGGAACCGGTCGCTGAATCCCAACCTCCCCAGAAATAAGAAGTATATTGTATGGAATTGGAATATTGATTTAAATTTATATCTCTGGCTACTTTCTGATAACCTGCTTTTTTGACTGCAATCATAAATCTGGCTTGTCCAGTAGAACCAACAGCGCCATCCCAATTCCGGTAAACCGGATCAGCCAAAGCTGAAGCCACGCTGCTATTAATCACCGCATTATATTTCATCGTAGTCTGTTGACCCATATTGTTATAACCAGTCTCTGAACTATAGTTAGCCGCGGTAGTAGTTGATCCTAAAAGAGTGTCATTCTCCGGCATCCAGTCACCCATAGTATCCCAAATTTCCACTGTAGCGCCACCAATAGCCGAGGTTAAACTGGTACCTACTGCTAATTTGATGGTAAATGGCTTGCCTTGAGTCTGAGTGCCGCCACTACCGGAATCAGAAAGAGTAATACTTATCCCTGAACCGGGAAAAGTGGTTACAGTTGCGGCTGTACCAATAAGATCAGTCCCTTGAGTCATACTCCCGTTACTGTCCATATCAACATACGCATTGACATAAGCACTACCAGGGACACTGGCTAAATTTAAGCTATAAGATACTGGAAATACACCAAGGGAAATATCCTGAGTTCCTACGCCTGACCCAGAGAGATTATTCTGGTCAGTATAGGCGAAGACTTTCAGGGTTTTCCCGGTGTAAGATGCTGTGCCTGTATAATTAACCATACCAGCTATGGTTGTTCCGCCGCCGCCAATGGGAGCATTGATGGTAAAATTAACTCCTGTTTGATCGCTAGTTGACAAAGATACCCCGATTGGAGGATTGCCATAATATCCAGAAGCCTCATTATTATCGGCTTGGAAATTACTGTTACCATCAATAAAAGCTTTAATATAATATTGCCCCGACGACAGAGGACCAAGACTATAATTTATAGAAGCGGATACCACTGTGGCAGTACTAAAGGCAGGCATTCCAGTAAAAGTCGCATCCGTCCAGGCACCAATAATCACCGTGCCTGTCTGCGAACCTGAATAAGTCATTGTCCCTAAAACATTTGCCGCTAAAGATAAAACCACTCCGCCTAAGATGAAAGCTGTTGCCAGCAATATGCTTACCATTACTTTCTTCAGCCATCTACTCATGAACCTTGCCTCCTTTGTTAATTTTGTTTCTTCCAAAAAAAATAGCAGAAAACGCATAAAACGTTTTCTGCCTTAGGTAATAAACAATGCGCCAACCAGCATACTATGACGTCGGCCTGCAACAATCCTTACTGAAACAAAAGGAATACTAAATCGTAGCATTTAATATTGCTTCTTTCTCAGAACCAGGTTTGTGGCTTTCCCCACAATTAAATTTACCACAATGCCAGTTCTTTGTCAAGTTAAATTTATTTTAGCCAGAATTTTTTCAATTCTTCCGTGATATCGCCACCGTCGATACTGTCAATTTTATGTTGTCCCTGCGGCTGGACCCGGCCATAATGCTTTTTCTTTTTATTAACCAGTAATAAATATTGGCTGACGCTTAGCCAGGCGGCATGATAAACCCGGATATTATTGCCTACTCGATTGTCGTCACTGATTACGGTTATAGTATGATCCCGGTGTTTATTCCTGACCTCGCTGATAATGAGCTCATCCGCATCCTGGCCAGGCTCTGCAAACCGCAAACAAATGCCTTTGACTGTTTGCTGACGCAAAAGATCATCGCTGACTTTTCGGGCATCAAAGGCGATCTTTATTTCACATCCTGGCCCTAAACTGCTCCGGCGGGAAGTAATATAATCGATCAAAGCTTCCCGTGCCCGCTGTAACTCCTTGGGGAAAAACAGCTTTAATTCAGGGATCTTATTGATTACATTATAACCATCGAATAAATAAAGTTTTTTCACAGTTCAGAGACAGCTCCTTACCCCTTTTTTCTGCATATA
>JACRDM010000117.1 GCA_016218565.1 Elusimicrobiota bacterium
AAATAAATTTCTTTCCGGCGCCGTTTTAATTCTAAAAAGACCAGGTTTTCGATTAGCCGTCCATAATCGAAATTGCTGCGGGAAACGATGGAATTAATCATTCCCGTATCAATGCAATAAATTTTTTTAGGGAGCTTAATTTGTTCTTTCAATTTACGCGAAAAAGTGGTAAGCTGAAATAAAAGATACGCCTCTTCCAGATAATTAATATAATTTTTTACCGTATGGACGCTTTTTATCTCAAAGATATTTTTTATTTTATTAAAGCTGAAACGCGAAGCGAAATTGGAAAAAGCGTAAAGAGCCATTTCTTTCAAATCCTGGGAATATTTAATTGAGTACCTCAGGATAATATCCCGCATAATTATTTTATCGTAAAGCTCTCTTAAGTATGCCGCCTTAGACTCTAATTTAAATATTTCCGGGAAACCGCCGTAATTTAAATATTCTTCAAGAAATTTCTTTACCGCCGCCCTTTTTTCGGTAATGTAGAAATCGTCGGCCTTAACGGGAAACCCGCGGTAATCCAGGAATTCCTTAAAAGAAAATGGGTATAGCTCTACGGAAAAATGCCTTCCCGTTAAATGAGTGGCTAAATCCCGGCTTAAGAGTTTAGAATTACTCCCGGTAACAACCAGGTTATAATCCTGTCTTTTAAGGCGGTTAACGAACAATTCCCAGCCGGTAACATTTTGAATTTCATCCAGGAATATGCTTTTGAAATCAGGTTGTAGTTCTTTGGCGCATTCAAGAAAATCGTTGAGGCTGTTTGCCTGTATGCCAATCAGCCGTTCGTCGTCAAAATTTACATAAGCGTAATCTTTATCTTTAAAAAGCTGGTGAACGAATACAGATTTTCCGCAGCGCCTTACCCCCGTGATTACCTTAATCAGGTTTGAGCCTAAAATATCTTTGTTGGCCCGCGCGGCTTCCCGGCCCACGATTTTTTGCCTAAAAATGCGGCCTATTTCCTGTCTTTGCTCTAAAAGTATCTCTTTAATCAACTGTTTTTCCATATATTCCTTTACTTTTAACTGCACATAAAAGACAATTGTTGTGCAGTCTAATGCACAATTTATTATATAACTATACTTATTTTAAGTCAATATAATTATTTCGTAATTATGCTACATCCTAGGCAAGTTGGTCTTGCCCATTAGGTATTTATCTATATGATGCGCCGCGGTGCGACCTTCGGATATAGCCCAGACGATCAGGGATTGGCCGCGGCGAATATCGCCGGCAGCAAATACCTTGGTGACCGAGGTTTGGAAATTGGCTTCTGTTTTGACATTGCCGCGAATGTCCAACTCAACCTTCAGCTTCTCCACTAATCCTTTATGCTCCGGATGGACAAAGCCCATAGCCAGGACCACCAGATCAGCTTCAATCATAAATCCAGTGTTCGGGATTTCCTTCATCAGCGCGCAATTTTTGGCATCTTTCTGGGAAAAATCAAGCCGTACGCACTGCAGCTTTTTGACCTGCCCTTTTTCACCCAGGAACCTTTTAGTCAGCACCGCCCATTCACGCTGACCGCCTTCTTCATGGCTGGAGGAAGTTTTTAATATTAGTGGATATTTCGGCCAGGGGAAATCTTGGGTACGGCATTCTGGAGGCTGGGGTAATAATTCTATCTGGATTACGTTACTGGCCCCCTGCCGGTGCGCGGTGCCGACGCAATCTGACCCAGTGTCGCCGCCGCCGATCACCAGAACTTTTTTTCCTTTGGCATCAATGATCCTGTCTGCCGGTATTTTAGCCCCGCTATTCCGCTGGTTAGACTGCATCAAATAATCCATGGCCAAGCAAATTCCTTCTAGTTCACGGCCCGCGATTTTAAGGTCCCGCGGATCTCTGGAACCTCCGGTGATACAGACCGCATCAAATTCTTTCAACAACTTAGGCACAGGGTAATCCACGCCTGCTTCTATACCGGTTTGGAACTCTATCCCCTCTTTTTTATAAAGCTCCAGCCGGCGGTCGAGGACCCATTTTTCCAGTTTAAAATCAGGGATGCCATAGCGCAAAATACCGCCTGGTTCCTGGTCCTTTTCAAAGACCGTCACGTGGTGCCCGGTCTTGTTCAACTGGTCAGCGCAGGCCAGGCCAGCCGGGCCAGAGCCAATAACTGCTATTTTTTTACCGGTTCTGATTTTCGGCGGCTGGGGCGTGATCAAACCAGCCCTGAAGGCATGTTCTATTATAGCTAATTCGTTTTCACGGATGGTCACGGGATCATCATTAATACCCAGAACACACGAGTACTCACATAGCGCTGGACAAAGCCGGCCAGTGATCTCCGGCAGATTATTACAGGCCTGCAGCAGATCAATTGCCTGTTCCCAGTGTCCATGATACACAAGGTCATTCCAATCCGGGATATAATTCCCGAGCGGGCAGGCCCAATGGCAGAAAGGCGTACCGCAATCCATACAGCGGGAAGCCTGTTCCTGTGAGATCTCATCTTTATGAATCAAGGCCACATCCCGGTAATCCCGCAGCCGTTCAGGTATCGGCCGATATTTAGGATTAGCCCTCTTAATTTTTAGAAATCCCTTCGGATCACCCATGTTTTTCCTCGTTTTTCGGTTTACGGTTACGGTTTCGAAACCCGTTTGAAACTATTCCAAACATTTCCCAGCTTATACAACTGTCTTGCAGATTTATCATAAGAATCTATCAATTGATTACATAATAAAATGTTCGTTTGTTCTGGATAAATATCTTTACTCTGATTTAAACTAACAATTATTTCATTACATTCAGCCATTGCGTCATCAATATACTTTTGGAAGCCAGTTTTTTGATGTCGTTTTGCATACCCCTCGGCTATTAATCTTGGCACTGATTTACATGCTCTACTTAGTTGATCTTTCAAATCATATCTTTCAACACTTGGCAATTTTGGTACGATCTCTTTCATCACCAAAAGCATTGCATTATAAGTATTGTTATATACTTCTAAATCCGTAAAACTAACAATCTTCTTCTTATTTTCCATTCTTATCTTTTCGGGCTCCGACACCGTATACCGATACCGAGCTTGTATTATCCGTCATACGCTTGTTCCAGGTCCAGCTTGTCTACCCGTTTCTTGGACTCCAGGATCTTCTTATATTCCATAGGTATCACTTTGATGAACTTAGGCCGCTGCCCGGCAAGATTAGCCAGTATTTTAGCGGCCTGCGCGCTGCCGGTATACTGGATATGTTTTTGCAGCAGCCCGGCAATAATTCTCCTATCCTCATCCTCGATCATTTCCAGTTCTACCATGTCCATATTGCATTTATTCCTGAAAATATCCGCTTCGTCATAGACGTAAGCGATCCCACCGCTCATGCCGGCGCCAAAATTACGGCCAGTCTGGCCCAATATCACTACCTGGCCGCCCGTCATATATTCACACCCATGGTCGCCCACGCCTTCCACCACCGCATTTAAACCGGAATTGCGAATGCAGAACCTTTCTCCAGCCACGCCGCAGATAAATGCTTCTCCGGTGATAGCCCCGTAAAAAGCCGTGTTCCCGATAATAATATTATGATGCGGCGCATAATCCGTCTTGCTATCCGGACGGATAATTATTTTGCCGCCAGAGATCCCTTTACCGACATAATCATTGGCCAGGCCTTCCAAAGTGAAAGTCACTCCTCTGGCCAGCCAGGCGCCAAAACTCTGACCCGCCATGCCTTTGAACTGAAAATGGATAGTATCTTCCGGTAAACCCTGCTGGCCGTATTTTTTACAGATCTCGCCGCTTAGCATGGCCCCGGTAGTGCGGTTGGTATTTTTTATTCCCAATTCCACTTTCATTGGAGCGGCTTTTTCCAGCGCCGGTTTGGCTAAAACAATGAGCTGCTTATCCAGGACTTGCTCGATCCCGTGGTTTTGTTTAATACTGTACCGGGTAGCTACCGAGGTTGCGCCTGGAGATCTGTATAATATTTTCCCGTAATCCAGTCCTTTGGTTTTCCAATCCAGGATATCCTTATTCAGCTCCAGCAGATCACTTCGCCCGATCATTTCATCAATGGTCCGGAAACCGAGGCTGGCCATGATCTCACGCAATTCCTGCGTCACAAAGCGGAAGAAATTAACCACGTATTCAGGTTTACCGCTGAATCTGCGGCGCAATTCCTCATCCTGGGTTGCCACGCCTACGGAGCAGTTATTCAAATGGCAATGCCGCAGCATCACGCAGCCCAGCGACACCAGCACCGCGGTACAGAATCCGAATTCTTCCGCGCCGATCAGAACCGCGATCGCTATATCGCGGCCGGTACGCAGCTGGCCGTCAACCTGCAAGCGCACCCGGCTTCTTAAGTCATTCAACACCAGGGTCTGGTGCGTCTCTGATAATCCTAATTCCCAGGGCAAGCCGGCATGTTTTATGGAGCTGATCGGG
>JACRDM010000119.1 GCA_016218565.1 Elusimicrobiota bacterium
AACAATATCTTCTTCGGCTAATGTTATTCTGGCTAGCGCCTGATCAAGGTCCTTTATTTCTTTTGGCAATGGTTCAAACCAGACATCTCCGCCGATATTTTTCTGGGGAATAAAAGTGTTCCAATCTTTGGTTGTTTCCTTTAATAATGACGGTACCTTGCTCTTTTTCAGTATTATTGTCATATCTTTTCCACCTGCACGGCACAAACTTTATATTCTGGTATTTTAGCACTAGGATCAACAGCATTGATCGTCAAAATATTAGCGGCCGCTTCCCTAAAATGGAAAGGAATAAATATTGACCGCTTGGCCACTTTAGCGCCAACTTTTGTTTTTAAGACAATATATCCTCTGCGGGAAGTGACCTTCACCATTTCTCCATTCCGCACTCCCAATTCTTTGGCGTCAGCGCTATGCATTTCAACATATGGCTCAGGCGATTCCCGCTCTAACGTAGATGTTCTGTTAGTCATTGTACGGGTGTGCCAATGCCAATACATTCTTCCTGTGGACAGAGTGAAGGGATAATCCTGATCAGCAGATTCAGCCGGCGGGAGATAGGGACGAGGCATGAAAGTACCCTTGCCTTTAGTAAACTTTTCACGATGCAAAACCGGCGTGCCTGGGTGATCCTTGGCCGGACAAGGCCACTGCAGACCATAAGGATCTAAGCGCTCATAACTGATACCCCCGTAAATCGGGGTTACCCTGGCCATTTCTGCCATAACTTCTGCCGGATGATCATATTTCATCTTGGGGTAACCGGCACGTTGCGCCACTTCACCCAAGATCTGCCAATCCGCCTTCGCCTTACCAGGAGGGTCTAACGCTTTCCTGATCCTCTCCACTCTTCGCTCAGTATTGGTAAAGGTACCGTCCTTTTCCGAAAAAGCAGCGCTGGGCAACACTACATGCGCGTATTCCGCAGTATCAGTAAGGAAAATATCCTGCACCACAAGAAATTCAGCTTTACTTAGACACTCTCGCACATGGTGAGAATCAGGATCGCTGATCACTGGATTTTCACCCATAATATAGAGACCTTTCACTTTTCCCGAGCCAAGGGCAGTGACAATTTCTGTTACGGTGAGTCCTGGTTTAGCCGGTAATCCTTCGACTCCCCAGGCCTGTTCGAATTTCTTTCTCTGCGCCTCATCGGCAACTGATTGATAACCTGAATAGACATTCGGGAGCGCGCCGGCATCGCAGGAACCCTGCACATTATTCTGGCCGCGTAGAGGATTCACGCCACTACATTCATAACCAAGATGTCCCGTAACCATGGCCAGATTAGCCAGCGATTTTACATTATCTACACCGGTAGTATGTTGAGTTATACCCATAGAATAAATGATCATGGCTTTTTTCGTCTGCGCGTAAAGACGAGCAATTTCTATTAGCTGTTGTTTAGGAATGGTGGTAATTTTTTCTACACATTCCGGGGTATATTCTTTTACTAAGTTTTTGAGCTCCGCAAATCCCTCTGTGCGCTCTTGGATGAATTTTGTATTGTGCCATCCTTCTTTGAGAATAACATGCATCAGCCCGTTAATCCACGCCACATCAGTCCCATTCTTCGGCTGGACATGAATGGCCGCATATTTTGCCAGCTCTATTTTTCGCGGGTCAATAACAATAAGCCTGGCTCCACGATCCCGGACAGCATTGACCACTCTTGAACCAATAAGCGGATGCTGTTCCGTTGTGTCCGACCCGGTGATTAAGATCAACTCTGCTTCTTCAAATTCATTAATGGAATTGGTCATGGCTCCGGAACCGAACGTGGCGGCCAGTCCTACTACCGTCGAAGCATGACAAAGCCGGGCGCAATGGTCTATATTATTGGTTTTAAACACCGCCCGGGCTAACTTCATCATCAAATAGTTCTCTTCATTACTCGTTTTAGCCGAGCTCAAAAAAGCCAAGCTGTCCGGGCCATATTTTTCCTTGTATCCGTTAAACTTCTTGGCCATGAGATCCAGCGCTTCGTCCCATGTGGATTCCCGTAACTTTCCATTTTTCTTAATCATGGGTACGGTCAAGCGGTTAACATCATTGGCAAATTCATGACAATTCCAGCCCTTTACGCACAAAGACCCGCGTGAAACAGGATGATTTTTACTGGGATACGCTCCGGTTAATTTCTGGCCGTCTGACACCAGATAGAGGCCGCAACCACAGCCGCAATAGATACAGGTCGTTAAGGTATGTTTTAATTCCATGAAAAGTCCTTTCTGCGAAAAATACTCCAAACCTAATGGGTCTAGCGGTGATCCGGTTATTTGTGCCTTTTTCCAACGGCGCGTACTTGGTCTGAAAAGGCGCGTATTCCAGGCCTAATTTAACTTCCCTGACCAGGGCCCGCCTTAAATTGCCGTAAAAAATTCGTTTCCTCCTTTATTTTTATTGTTTTTTATCAGTATCGCGAACATACACTGTCCAATACACTAAACCAACAAAAAATGCTCCGCCAATTATATTCCCTATAGTAACAGGTAGCAGATTATTGAAGAAGAAATTTCCCCAGGTTAAATTGGATAAATCCAATACTTTTGGATCAACAATAATCATATCTTTCAAAAATATGCCCAGTGGAATAAAATACATATTGGCAACAGAGTGTTCAAATCCTAACGCCACGAAAGCCATGATCGGGAAGAAGATAGCAAATAACTTCCCGACAACATCTCTGGAAGCCAACGCCATCCACACTGCCAGACAAACCAGCCAATTGCACAAAATTCCCCGCGTCAGAGCCTCGCCAAATGTTAAACTCACTTTCATTACTGCTATCCTGAGCGCATTTAACCCCACCGCCATATCTCCCATTTTCCAGAGATTTGTTTCAAAATAGAGATACGCGAGTAAAACCGCGCCAATGAAGTTGGCGACAAAAACAAGCAGCCACTTTTGGAGCATTTTTATAATATGCGCTCTCTTATCCAATACGCTCATGAGCATCAGATTATTCCCGGTAAAAAGTTCAGCCCCGGCGATAACAACCAGCATCAGGCCCAGCGAAAAAACCGCGCCAGTTACCAGTCTCGATAATCCTAAACCCAAAAATTTGGCAGCGTCACTTCCAACCGTAGTAGCTAAACCAGCCCCGAAACCGATATACGCTCCGGCCAATATCCCCAGCATGGCGAGCCTAAAATTAGAAGTATTGGTCTTTTGGACGCATATTGTCCGCGACAAGGTATTAGCTATGTTCGCCGGTGTCTTGCAGTCAATATTTAAAACTGGTTCCATAATCTCCTCCTGTTTTATTTTTTTATATTTATTTACCTCAAAGCGTCTGAGCTAGACAAATAAGATTGTGAAAATAATCACATACTAAATTATAATATCATTATTTAATTTATTTTGTCAAGAGATTTTTTTATTCAAGGGCCGGGTAAGACAGGGAGAAAAGCGCTAAGCTACCGGGATTTTTACGGTAAAGGTCGAACCTTCTCCAGGTTGGCTTTCTACATCGATCATGCCCTGATGAGCCTGGATAATGCTATAACTTACGGAAAGATTGAGGCCGCTTCCCTGATTTGCTTTTTCATCCGTGACCGAAAAAGGATCAAAAATCCGGTCGAGCAGGTCTGGCGCCAATCCTTGGCCTGAGTCTTCCACCTTCACTTTAATAAACTTTTGGTCATGCGCTTTTTCCAGAGCCGTAGTTATTTTTACCTGCCCCGGGTCAACTTGACTGGCCAGGCAGGCATTAAAGAGGAGATTACTCAGCGCCTGGTGCATTTGGCCGTAATCAATGGCTATCTTGGGGAGATAGTTGTTATATTTAGTAATAATACTGACCTGGCTCAAGTTTGGCTGGGCCTTAATGTTGACCAGGATCTCATCGAGCAGGGTATTGATATTATACTTCAGCTTCACTGTTTCCGGCGGTTGGGCAAAATAAGCAAGGTTATCAATGATCCGCACACAACGGAATATTTCCTGCTCGATCCGGGTTAATTCCAAACCGCCCAGGTTTTTAATAGTTTCATTTTGCGCGAGGAGCTGGGCCAGCCCCATAATTCCCAGCAGGGGATTATTTATTTCATGCGCCAGCCCGGCGGCCAGCTTACCGATGGCCGCCAAACGTTCATGTTGGCTCAGCTTCTCCTGCAAATACTTTTTTTCTCTGATATCTTCAATGAATCCAGCTGCGCCAATGACCTTACCGGCCTTGTTTCTTAATACGAACATGGAGAGATTAATGGGTATTTTTTCGCCTTTGTTAGTGATTATTTCAGATTCCTGGCCAATACACTTGTCGGTCCGCAAAGCAGTTTCAAAATAGCTGGCGCAGTTGGGGATCAGCGCCGGCAACGGCTTCCCCTGAAGATCCTCATCGCGGTAACCGGTCAATTGGTGACAGGCCAGGTTGTAGGTGATGATGTTGCCGCAATAATCAGTAGTAAAGATCGGTTCCTGGGATTGACTGACAATATTAGCCAGATAATCGATCTGCTCCTGGCGTTGCTTCCTTTTAGTAACATCATGGACAATGCAAGCATGGCCGATGGGCAATCCTTTTTTGTCCTTAATAAGACTGATGGCCAGCATAATATCAATAAAGGAATTATCTTTTTTCCGGGAGCAAACTTCGCCTAGCCAGCGCCCTTTGACCTTGACGATATCAGTGATCTTGCCGCTCAGGTCTTCCTGTTCGCTTTGCGAACCTTTCCAAAAAACTGAATCAGGACTGCCGATCAGTTCCGCGGCGGTATTGTAGCCGAACAATTTTACTCCAGCCGGGTTAACATATTGGATGGTCCGGTTCAGATCTACGATCATGATGCCGTCAAAGGAATTTTCTACCATTTGCTGGTAGCGGGTAATTTCCCGTTCCAGCTTAATGCGCTTAGAAACATCCCGGACTATTTCTATAGCCGCTACGATCCGTCCTGACGCATCTCTCATGGGGGAAGCTTTAATTTCCATAAACCTGCCCAATTTATCTTCCGAAACGCCCATGGCCGATTTTTCAGTCTTAAAAGTTTTTCTCACCGGGCACCAGGAACAAACTTTTTTCCTGTTATTGAAGGCCCGATAACACACCTGGCCGATTACTTTGCCGGTGTACATTTTGCGCATGAACTTGTTCAGGTACTGGATCCGGAAATCCCGGTTAATGATACTAATGCCGTCCCCGCTGCTTTCAAAAATATCTTCCAGCTTATCGCGTTTTTTTTCTAAGGCTTCCTCATAACAGCGTAACTCGGTGATATCGCTAAAGATAGCCGAAAATCCCTGCACTTTGTGTTTGCTATCCTTGACCACGCTGGCGGTAATACTGAGCGGCACTATTTTCCCGTCTTTCTTTACCGCTTTGGTCGTATAATTCTTGAGCGAACCTTTTTTTATTATTTTCTCTCCCAGTATCCTGAGCTGTTTATACTTACCCTGCAGTATTAATTTACTAACAGATTGGCCGATCATTTCCCCGGCTTTATACCCAAATAATTCTTCCGCTCCCTGGTTCCAGAAAGAAAATTTGCCCCGGCTCGTAACCGCAATTATAGCATCCCGGGAAAAACGGGAGATATTGGCCAGAAATTGTTCCTGTTCCAGTAACTTAGCAGTGGTTTTATATTTTTCCGTAATATCCCTGACTATTTCGACCACTTTTTTCGAACCATCTTGATCTATAATAGGGAAAGCCTCTATCTCGTAGATCTGGCCCTGTTCATCCCTGATGGTAGTGTCAAAATAGCGGTGATGTTTTTTGATTATTTCGCGGACCGGACAGAGATGGCAGGGATAATTCTGGTGGCTGATGGTTTGATAACACTTTTTCCCGACCTGGTTGCCAAAATGGGAGCGCAGGGAGCGGTTCATATACTCGATCTGGTAATTTTGGTTGACCACCATGATGCCTTCGCTCATGTTGGTTAAAATAAGATCTAGGGATTCTTTTGAGAGCAATTGGGAACGGGACAAACGCATTATGTTTCCTTTCCTGCAAAGACAAAAAAACCCGAGAGCCTAGAGGCTGTCCCGGGTATAAAAACTTCTATTGATTTTGAAGAGTTATAGATGAGCCATACAAAACAGTATTACGCATATATAAACCTTCCTAATACTAATTTTGCTGCTATTCAGTTATTAGTGAGTCTACATATTATATAGCAGAAAAGCAGGTTTTTGTCAACTGCTTTATCAGGGTTTTTTTGGGTTTTTTGGGTTTTTTTATCAGGGTTTTTATCATGGTTTTCTATTTTAGCTACTTAGGCGGTTTTATACGCTTTTCTATTATTTGATAGACCCCCACCCCATCCTTATAATATAGCATCCGGCTGTTATTAGACCAGAATTCACGCAATAGTTTGAGATCACCCCTGGAGAAACGGAAAGGTCGGTAGCTGATCTGCATACGTAGTAGCTCCCCTTCATTAAATAAAATATAGCGAATATCAGCGGCGATTAGACGAGCAGCCAGAGTATCAGCATCAGGGACATTCTCATAGTATTTTTGGAAAGTGGGTTGGTCAAAAGCCGAGTTGACAATCAGCTGACGGCGGCTATAGTATCCTCGCTCCTCCCCTACGAACATGACCTTACTGGAAATAGGAAGAGAATTATTGAAAAAAGTAATAGCGGGATAGACCGGGTATGGATAGAAAGGATGACTGCGTGAAAGGTAATCATCGACCTTTTCATCCCCGGCAACCACCTGGTAGGGTTCTTTGCGATTCAAGGAGGACAGGATCATACCAAAATTCGTTACCAACACAAGCAGCACTATTAATTTCATCGACCATTTTGTCCAGCGGTTCATTTGCCCATTATAGACGAAAGCAATGATTAAAATACAAAAAAGAGGTAGTATCGGCAGGAGAAATCTCCAGATACTGGTTTGACTCCGCCAGAGCAAGAGATAGATGCTAAAATATACCGGCAAATGCCAGCGAATGCCGGCCCGGCGGGCATAAATCAGCGACAGGATAAATAATGGCAAGAAAGCAAGAAAGAATGGCCCGATAAAAGAATCTTGTGACGTCTCGTCCAAAACCGCATTCAGTGGTTTTACTACCAGGTTTTCCAGAGAAAAACTTTGCGGCCTTTCACATTCCCGGGCATATTTATCCAAACGGAAATCAGGCCCCTTGCCAGACATCGGGCTATGGATGAATGGCGCCAGCGGAGTCCCGGCAGTCAGAGTGTTTTTAACCAGCCAGGGGGAAACTAATAGTAAAACTACAGCCGCGAATTTCGCTAGTCCTGGAATTATTTTGCCTGGCTGTTTTTGGCGATAATAATAGATCCCAATCAGTGCCAGGTTTGCGGCAAGAGCGGGAAAAGTGACATATTTTATACCCAGGGAAAAGCCGCAGAAGAAAGCCGCTAAATAAAAATCAGACCTCTTCTCCTCTTCCAGCCATAAGGAAATAAATAACAGGTTCAGTAAAACGTAAAAGGTTAAGGCTAAATCATTGACCGCGGTCCAGCTTTCCATGGCTACCAGCGGGATAAAATAAAAAACAGCGCTAGCCAGCGTACCAACTGTGCGGGAAAACCAGCGCCGACCAAGCAAATAGATTAGTAAGCAACAGCCTAGTCCAAAAAAATAATGAACCAGGCGTGCGGTAAGATCGTTCCCCGCGAGGAGGATTAGAGAATACAACATTTCCATGTTCTGAGGGAAATATGAGAATCCATGCGAAGGTATCTCTATAATGCGTCCGGCCAAATTATACTGGGCCGGTAAAGCCAGGTGATAAACCAGGGTGTCATAATAGATCTCGGGGGCCAGCACACCAACCAGGTTGGCCAGAGCGGCTAAAACCATCAATACTATAGAAGCTCGAGCGACTAGCCCGGCAGGAAGCTTAAAGCGTAGAGACGGATGGTTATTTTGAACAAGATAAATGATCCCAACAATGCCTGCCGGATAAAGCAGTAACCTGGAAACCCAGACATGTAGAAGTCCCGCCAATCCCAGGTATAAACCGAGATAACTAAACAGTGCCAGCCCCAAGCCGGTACCGGCCAAGAGCATTTCCGCTCCTTCTGGAAACGGTTTAACAAAACGACGCAAAACAAAACTTCCAACTGCCGTCGCTGCGACCAGCATTAAAAGACAAGTTAACAGAGAAAAAGAATACCCTCCAAGTAACCAGGGATGGGCGAAAATCCCGGCCAGCACTGGTAATTGAGCTGCCGTATCCGCAAAAGAAATAAAATCAGAAGGATGATAAAAGGACCAACCGATAAACAAGGCCCATACAGACAATAAAAAAGCCACTAGGTAGTTTGGGATTTCTTTAATGTTCATCATCTGCGTCCTTTTGAGGTGGTTATTCGGCTTTTAGTAACTGGCCAGGCAGGCAAAAATCCGTACCGCCTATATGGAGCAGGGGTTGGGTTGTTTCTTGATCATTGGTTTGGGCGGCTACAATATCTCCCAAGATGATCAGGTGATCACCGGCTTCGATCTCGGCACGCAACTTGCACTCATACCAGGCCAGGGCTTCTTTAATCCTGGGGCTGGAAACCTGGCCAGCTTTTTCTTCAGTCAAGCCGGCTTCTTTGATTTCACTAATGCCTTGGGGTAAAGATTTACCGCAGATCCAGAGTTTGGAC
>JACRDM010000121.1 GCA_016218565.1 Elusimicrobiota bacterium
ACAGTATAGCATAAATTAATTGAAAGATAAAGGAAAAAGTCAGCCGCCGTAGGCGGCCTAATTTACTTTGCTTCTTCTGGCTTACAATATAATCAACTGGTTCAAACGCCTTTGTTTGCCGGAACAATTGAAAAACGCCACACTGGATACAATCCGTACGGAAATTTTAGTGTTTCCGGCAAGACTGATAAACAGACATCATCGCAATATTCTAAAGCTTCCAAAGGCACAATATCTTTCAAGCCAGTTGTTGAACTATATAATCCAGAGAATAGAAAAGTTAAAGATAAATTAATTTTTATGAGTTTGCTAATTTTCACAAACACTGTTTCGTCGGAACATTGTAAAAATTAAGCGTTTTTACGCTTTTTTTAGGTATAATAGATATATGGAAAAACAAAAAATACAAGAAGGGTTTCAAAGAATTGCCCAACATCTTAACGATAAAACCAGGCGGCTGTGGTGCGCCAATGAAGCGTTGGCAATTGGCTTTGGCGGCATATTGTTTGTGGCCAAGGCAACAGGAATATCCAGAACAACTATTGCTGCGGGAGTAAAAGAAATTGAGGGAAAAAAAGAACTGCCTCATCCAGGTCTCCGCAGAAAAGGAGGAGGCCGAAAGTTAAAGATAAGGAAAGATCAGAAATTAGAAGCGGATGTAAAAAAGAAAAAAAAAGGGGGGGGGCTTGAGTGATAATGTTTTTATTGTCGGGAAGTAACTTATTATCGAATCGAGGGGGATGAATATTATGAAAAAAATCCATATATTGCTAGTCGGTTTTGCAATTTTAGCGCTGGCCATACTTGTAAATCATGTTTTTGCTGAAGAGACAGCCGGGGAGAGCGCAGCTCAACCTACTGCTGACAACCAGTCAGCGCTATTGGCAGCGCCGGATGCAAAGTACGAAAGTGTTACTGAGACCATGCTGTTTATGCCTATCGTCATTACTGCGGCGAAAAAAGAGCAGACCATAGGCGAAGCAGCTGGCGTGGTGACGATTATTACTGCTGAACAAATCAAACAAATGGGCGCGCGCAACCTGATGGATGTTTTACGCACAGTGCCCGGCTTTGCCATTCTGCAGGACAGCAATGAACACTTGGCGGTGCTTAGGGGAATTTATGCCTCCACCAACCAAAAATTTCTGGTCATGCGCGATGGCCACCGTTTAAATGACTGGATGTGGAATGCAATTGAACATGACTATTCGATTTCCCTGGCCAATGTCAAACGCATTGAAATTGTGCGCGGTCCAGGAGCTTCGCTCTATGGCAGCGCGGCTTTGTGCGGCGTAGTCAATATCATTACCCAGAATGCGGAAGAAGTGGACGGCACCAGGCTGGAACTGGGTTGTGGCAGCCCGCAACAAATCAAAGGCGATGTCGTGTACGGCAAAAAATATAATGCAGACGAAGCCCTGCTGGCTTGGGGTTCAATCTATCGCACGGAAGGGGAAAAAGCGGATATATCCATGGGCAAGGATGCTGCCACCAACCGCGTGGATGGCTATATGCTGGTGGATAAACGCAGCCCCAGTTATGATGTGGGCATGAAAATCAGGGAAGGGAAGTTCGTCTTCTCAGGAGCATTGCGCAAGTCTGATTATATTCAGCCCGGTGGTAATGGCGGCCAGCTGTATGTCAAGGACCGAAAGGAAATTGTCGAGTTCCGCCAAACCTTCTACTATGGACAGCTGGATCTAACCTGGAATGACAAAATCGCTGAATTAATCACCGTAAAGCTCAATCAATATTGGGATTACCTCTATTGGGAATCATGGCAGTGGGCTGCGCAGGCCCGCGACCAGCTTCCCCAGGGAAGAGTATTTAACTGGGATGTGGAAGGGCAATCCTATGGTATCAATTATTCCGGCAGTTGTAATTTGGGCGAAGGCAGTATTTTAATTGGAATTCAAGCTGAGCAGCGGGACCTGTTCAAATCCACGGCGAGCATGAACTATAGCTTGCCTACCGGGTATCCGCTAAATTCCAATCCCGTCTACCTGACTGAATCCATGCTTAAACCCGGTGGTGAATATTACCTGGCTGCCTATGCGCAGGGTGACTATAAATTTCTCGAACAAATCATGATCAATGTGGGTGTGCGTGATGATTATTATAAGGATATTGGCGGATCTATCAACCCGCGCGTAGCCCTTATTTACAATCCGGATTTTCTGAAAGAGTTTTACTGGAAAGGGATTTACGGGAAAGCCTTCCTGAATCCTTCTTACTTCTACCGCTTCAATAGCGGAAAAATCGGCTATTTTGGCGGCCCGGATTTGAAACCTGAAGTAATGAATTCCTATCAGACGGAATTTTCCTATTATTTCGGCAAAACCGGCGCAGTTAAGGTGGTGGGGTTCTATAACACTCTGCATGATCTGATCAGCCAAAAAGCCGGATATACCACTTATATCAACTATGGCAAAATCAGCATGGAAGGCGTGGAGGGTGAAGCCAGCGTGAATATCATGGATGAACTGAGCTTGTTCGCCAATTACACTTTTCAGAAACCGGACATTGGGAATACAGATCCCGCGCAAATCGTCAGAGGCACTATTAAAAATGTTCCGACCAAGATGGCTAATGCGGGTATCAATTATGCCCCCATTAAATATGTGAACTTGAATTTGGCTGCCAATTGGCACGGCCTGATTGAGTCGCCTACCAAGACGACTATGACGGATTTTGGCGCAACCTATCAGATTCCGCAGGCAGTGCTGCTCAATCTCAATATCATCGCCAAAGAGTTCTTTAACACCATGGAAGTAGCTGTGAATATCAACAATCTTTTGAATACAGAATACTACTTGGGCGGGACCGTGACGCCGTATCGCCAGCCAGGCAGATGGATTCTTGCGACTGTAGGATATAAGTTCTAGTTCCGGGTTATTTTCAGGTTGCTGCAAAATACCGGTTTAAGTCATAAAGAGACCTATAGCCGGCATTTTGTTTTTACCGGATAATTGATTAAACCCAGATTTTGCAAGAGGATTGGAATTCGACGTAAAATCGCTTTATCTTTTCGTATAATGGGGGGAATAATGGGGGGGCAAGGCTAAACTATCAACAAAACAATTGACCCCTAAATTAAAGGGAAAGATTTAAAACAGTTTAAGCCTCGGGTTAGAGAAATAAGGGGCGATAGCCGAGATAGCCGGGAAAGTAGCAGCAGAGTATGAAATAAATCCGCCAGAGCTACTTGAGGATCGCTCCAAGCGCAAAGAAGCTAGAAAGATATTAATTGAGCTAATTTACCGGTTATGCCTTGAGCCTAAGACCTTAAGAGAAATGGGAAGATAACCTGGTGGGATCAGCGGTGCGGGGATAGGACCGGTGCATACCAGACGGAAAGAAGAAAGCAAGAAGGATAGTAGCTTAGAAGAAAAGATCGTAAAAATAGCAGCGGTAATATGTTGCTAGTTTGGCCCTGATCCTAATTACCCGGAAGCGCGCAATTCTGCGGAAGAGCTGTACACGCTGGAGCGGCTGATCGAGGTAGTCAAGGGTCATGGGCATCAGGCCCCGGACCAGCTGATGACCACGATCAACGAAGTCTACGGCTTCATCTCCACCCAGGCTCAGTATGACGATATCACCCTGGTAGTCATGGAGTGCGTGGATTAAGGTAAGATAAAACAGGCTGTCTATTTTTTTTCTTGACAGGTTTAAATAGTTATGCTAATATTAGCACTCTGGGCAATAGAGTGCTAATTTCTTTTTACCCAAATTTTGGGTTTAAGGATACATATGGCCAGGATATCATTACAGGAACGCAAACAAAAAGTATTGCAGATAGTCATCCATCATTATATACGCACTGCCAAACCCGTGGGGTCTGAGACTATTATTGAGCAATATAAGTTGGAGGTGAGTCCCGCTACAGTGAGAAATATCCTGGCGGAACTGGAAAAGGAAGGATTTCTGACCCATCCGCATACTTCCAGTGGCCGGATACCTACTGATAAGGGCTATCGTTTCTACGTAGACAGCCTGATGAATTTGCAACAGTTGACCCAGGAAGAAGAACAGCGTATAGATAAGGAATATGAATCTCAGCGGATGGCGCTTGACTCAGTAATGCAGGAGACCAGCAAAATGCTATCAATGCTCTCGCATTATACCGGGTTTGTGCTTACGCCGGCCCCGGCCGTTGACCGCCTGAAAAGATTGGAGTTGGTTAAAGTTGACCGGGATAGGATCCTGGCGGTATTGGTAACGGAAACCGGATTGATCCGCCATAAGATCATTAATTTGGACCAGGAGGTTAATTCCACCGAGCTTTTAGCTATAAACCGCCTGCTCAATAAGAATGTATTCGGCATAAGCGTTAACGATATTGGCCTGGAAATTCTAAAAAGATTGCAGCAGGAAAAGGTCAAGCAGGTCAAATATATCAATTTAATGGAAAAGCTGGTCCAGCAGGCGTTTGCCCTGGATGAAGAAGGGGAACTGTATTTGGAAGGGGCCAGCAATATTCTGAGTCAGCCTGATTTTGCTGATTATGAAAAAGTGCGCAATATTTTCAAAGTAATAGATGAGAAAAAAATGCTTTGCGACCTGCTGGAAGAAGAAGTAAGGCATGACGGAGTCAAGGTTATTATCGGCGAAGAAACACCGTGTAAGGAACTGCAGGAATGCAGTATTGTAACCTCCACGTACCGCGCCGGGGATAAGACCCTGGGCGCTTTGGGCATCATTGGGCCCAAGAGAATGGAATATTCTAAAATGATCGCTTTGGTGGATTATTTTTCCAAGTTGATCAATAAAACATTAAACCGGACCACCAACCCCGAACCCCGCCCTGACCAACAGGTTTTGGGGCGGAAGATTTCGCGAAAATAAAAACTGATTATTCTTTTCCAAGCGGTAATTTTAGCGTGGGACGGGGTAAAGGAGATGGGCGTGAACCAGGAAAAAAATAACGAAGAAAAAAGTCCGGACCAGCTGACTTTAGAACAAAAGTTGAATGAGTTGGCCTTGCTGAAAGAATCACTGGATGAGCAGAAGCAGAAAGCCGCTGAATACTATGACCAGCTTTTGCGGCTGAAAGCGGAATTTGAAAATTACCGCAGAAGAGTGGAAAAGGAAAAACTGTACCTGGTAAAATTTGGCCAGGAAGGCGTGCTTTTAAAAATGCTGCCATTCATCGATAATGTCGAGCGGGCCCTGCAAGCTGCCAGGGAACATGATAATCATAAAACAATTTTAGAAGGGTTGGTGATGATCGAAAAAGAATTCAGGAACTTTTTAAAACAGGAAGGGGTCGAACCGATCAAGACTCACCAAGAGAAACTGGATCCCAGCTTGCATCATGTCGTCAGTCAGGAAGAGAGCGCTGATCAAGAAGATGATGATATCCTGGAAGAGATTCAGAAAGGGTACAGTTATAAAGGTACAGTGATCCGGCCGGCGCTGGTAAAAGTGGCTAAAAGGAAACAATGACCAAGCACAAAGCACAAAGTACAAAGCACAAATAAAGGACCTAAAAAGGAGGAACAAACTATGAGTAGGATAATTGGTATTGATTTGGGCACGTCCAATTCAGCGGCAGCAGTATTGGAAGGAGGCAAGGCGACGATCATTCCCAGCGCAGAAGGGACCAGTATCGGAGGTAAAGCTTTTCCGTCATATGTAGCGTTTACCAAGGATAATGATCTGCTGGTTGGCGAACCAGCTAAAAGACAGCTGGTATCCAATCCAGAGGGCACGATTTATGCGGCCAAACGGAAAATGGGCACCGACCATAAATATAAAATCTATGGTAAAGAATATACGCCCCAGCAAATTTCCGCTTTTATCCTGCAGAAGATCAAAAGAGATGCAGAAGCGTTTTTAGGAGATAAAGTAGAAAAAGTCGTGATTACGGTGCCAGCCTATTTCAATGATAACCAGCGCCAGGCAACCAAAGACGCTGGTATGATAGCCGGGCTGGAAGTGATCCGCATCATCAATGAGCCGACAGCAGCCTGCCTGGCTTATGGAGTGGACAAAAAAGGCAAGGAAGAGAAGATCTTGGTATTTGATCTGGGCGGTGGTACGCTGGATGTGACCATCATGGATTTTGGCAAAGGTGTATTTGAGGTGATTTCAACTTCCGGTGACACCCAACTGGGCGGCACTGATATGGACAATTCCTTGATCGACTTTATTGCCGGCGAGTTTAAAAAGAATGTTGGTATTGATCTGCGTAATGATAATATGGCGGTGCAGCGCTTGAAAGAGGCCGCGGAAAAAGCGAAGATCGAACTTTCCACCGTCATGGAAACTGATATCAACCTGCCATTCATTACTGCTGATAGCGCCGGGCCAAAGCATTTGACGATGAAGCTAACCCGCAGTCGTTTGGAAAACATTGTCGAGCCGCTCGTGCAGAAATGCAAGCATTCGATAGAACTGGCGCTGAGCGATGCCAAGCTAACTCCAAATGATATTGGCAGAATTATTATGGTCGGCGGTCCGACCCGCATGCCTATTGTACAAAAATTTATGGAGGATCTTGTCGGTAAAAAAGTGGAACGCGGCGTCGATCCGATGGAGTGCGTAGCGATGGGCGCGGCGATCCAGGCGGGAGTGCTCGGCGGTGAAGTTAAAGATATTCTATTGTTGGATGTTACTCCGTTATCATTGGGTATCGAAACCCTGGGGGCTGTTTTCACTAAATTAATTGACCGCAATACTACCATCCCCGTTAAAAAGAGCCAGGTTTTCAGCACTGCCGCTGATAACCAGCCGGCGGTGGATGTCCATGTATTGCAAGGTGAAAGACAGCTGGCTAAAGACAATGTCACGTTAGGGCGTTTTGACCTGGTAGGAATACCGCCGGCGCCACGGGGTTTGCCGCAAATTGAAGTAACTTTTGACATCGATGCCAACGGGATCCTGCATGTATCTGCTAAAGACCTGGGGACCGGTAAGGAACAGTCGATCAAGATCACGGCTCCCAATAAATTATCTAAAGAAGATATAGATAAAATGGTCAAACAGGCGGAACAATTTTCCGAAGACGATAAAAAGCGCCGGGAAGAAATAGAGGTAAAGAACGAGGCTGATACTCTGGTGTATTCAGTGGAAAAAACACTGCGCGAACATGGCGATAAAGTGAGCCAGGAAGAGCGGCTGAAATTAGACCAGGCTCTGACTGATGCCAAAGAGGCGCTGAAAGGCACAGATGTTGAAAAAATCAAGCAGGCCAGGGAAAAACTGATGACGGCCAGCCATAAATTAGCTGAAGAAGTGTATAAGCAGGCTGGCAAAGGACAACAGGGCGCTGCTGGAGCAGGCGATCAGAATACCAGTGGATCAGGAGATCAGAATAAGGGACAAGGAAATTCAGAGGAAAAAGTAGTGGATGCCGAGATAGTTGATGAAGACAAGAAAAAATAGGAATTGAGATTGTAGCTCAGAGCAATTTAGCTCATAGGAACATAAGAGCTAAGACGAGCTGCGAGCGGTTTTTCGACTTCTTAAAGGAGAATGGATATTGGCTAACAGTAAAAAGGATTATTATGAATTACTAGGTATCTCCCGTTCTGCTGCTGGTAAGGAGATAAAGGATGCCTACAGGCAACTGGCCCTGAAGTACCATCCGGATAAGAATCCAGGCAATAAAGAAACAGAAGAGAAATTTAAGGAGATTAATGAAGCCTATGAGGTTTTAAGCGACTCCCAGAAAAAGCAACTATATGACCAGTATGGCCACGCCGGAGTCGGCGCTGGCGGCCCGGGAGCCGGACCAGGTTTTGGCGGCTATGATTTTTCCGGTTTCGGCGGCGGTGCTGGCGGCAGCGGAGACCTGGGTGATATTTTTGGTGATATTTTCGAAGGAGTCTTTGGCCAGCGGACGGGGCGCTCCGGTAAAAGGAGCAGCGCGGTTCGCGGGGCGGATCTGCGGTTTGACGCCACCTTAGATTTCCGGGATGCGGTATTTGGAATCGAATTATCATTGAGTATCCCGCGTCATGAATCATGCTCCCGTTGCGGCGGCAGCGGCGCAAAACCTGGCGCCAATCGCAAAACCTGTCCGACATGCAAAGGGGCAGGAAAAATGCGCCTGAGCCAGGGTTTTTTCAGCCTGGTGCAAACCTGCCCAAAATGTCAGGGAGAAGGTACGGTCATTGAAGCCTCCTGTCCTGAATGCCGGGGCAGCGGCAAGAAGGCCAATACGGCTTCGATAAAAGTAAAAATTCCGGCTGGAGTGGATGAGGGTTCAAGCCTGAGGGTACGAGGCGAAGGAGAAGCCGGCGAACACGGCGGGCCAGGCGGCGACCTCTATGTCGTTATTCATGTTAAAAAAGATCCTGATTTTGAACGTGAAGGTAATGACTTGATCATGGAAAAACATGTTTCTTTTGCGCAAGCGGCCCTGGGCGCGGAAATAACCGTGCCGGTGCTGGAGGGTAATGTAACCATGAAAGTGCCGGCCGGAACCCAGGGGCATACTGTTTTTAAGCTAAAACAGAAAGGAGTACCGTATCTGTCCGGCCGGGGCCGTGGGGATTTATTGGTCAAAATAGTCGTGGACGTGCCTAAAAATCTGAGTGAAAAAGAAAAACAACTGCTTCGGGAATTTGAACTTTCAGGAAGAGGCTCTGCCGGCGGGACCAAGGGATTTTGGAAGTTCTAAATGCTGAAAATATCCTTGCTGAGAATATTTCTTGAAATCAAAAGAATATTATGATATATTTAAACTTTTAGGCAAGTTGCGTTCTTAGTACAAGTTAGGCTCCACTTCGTTCCGCTAACTGATTACGCCGCTTACCAGCTCTTGATTAAATCTGCCTGCCCGGTTAGATAATTTTATATCTAACCGGGTGAATAATCTGACTTTTAATCTGGGTAATCAAGCATAGGATTGAAATCTGGCAACACTAAGGAGGGTTGATTAGAGTGACGGGAGTAAAAGTGAGGGATCATGAGACTATTGAAGAAGCCTTGAAAAGATTTAAAAAGGAATGCGAGAAAGACGGGGTAATGACGGAGATCAAGAAGAGGGAATACTATGAAAGCCCCGGGGTCAGGCGCCGTAAAAAACAGAAGGAAGCGGACCGTAAACGCCGCCGGAGAGAAAGAAAATCTTATTAATAATGGAGACGGTACATGCGCTTACAGGAATTTTATGATTTTATGGTGAAGGCGGGAAAAAAGCAGGACCCTCGCGGCCAGAAAACGATTGACTCGTTGCTGGAAAAAGTTAACCGCAATTATCAAAAAATGGAAGCTAAAACGAAAGATGGTTTTGACCGGGATAGATTGAATAATCCTTATGCTGATACCAGGATCTTGTACGGCGATCCCCAGAGTGAAGTTAAAAGCATCATGCTCGGCGTAGATATTGATGTTGGAGAATTGCTGCTAGCGGACCGCTTACGCCTGAAGGGCGAAAAAATTGACCTGGTAATGGCGCACCATCCTGCCGGAAAGGCTTATGCCAATTTTTACGAAGTAATGGGTATGCAGGCTGATATCCTGCAGCAATTTGGCGTACCGATAAACGTGGCCGAACAATTGCTGGAAAAAAGGATCCGGGAAGTAGAAAAAAAGGTGATGCCAGCGAACCATATGCGGGCTTATGATACCGCCAGGTTACTGGACATCCCGTTCATGTGCGCGCATACCGTAGCGGATAACCAGGTGGCCACATTTTTGCAAAAAACACTGGATCAGTCCAAGGTTCAAACTCTGGAAGATATCATGAAAGTGCTCAACGGCATCCCTGAATACAAAATTTCTGCGGAGAATAATAATCCGCCGCGGATTCTGATCGGCAAGGAAGCTAACCGGACCGGCCAGGTATTTGTGGATATGACCGGCGGCACTGAAGGATCAGCGGATATTTTTGAAAAGATGGCGCAGGCCGGCATCGGCACTCTCGTGTGTATGCATTTGAGCGAGAAACATGCCGCGAACGCGGAAAAAGCTCACCTCAATGTCGTTATTGCGGGACATATTTCCAGTGACAACCTGGGCCTGAATCTGCTCTTGGATAGCGTGATCAAACAATTCGGGAACTTAAAGATCATTCCTTGTTCTGGATTCGTCAGGATAAAACATGGCTAAAATATTAATTTCAAATATTAAATATCAAAACCACAAACTAAAATTAACCTTAATTTTGATATAGATTTTTGATATTTGATATTTTGCTTGAAGGTATGTATGGCCGTCAGTAATGAATTCATCGAAGAAGTCCGCCGCCGCAATGATCTAGTCGCGGTGGCCAGCGAATATATTAATCTCAAAAAAGCTGGCCGGAACCACAACGCTCTTTGTCCTTTCCACAATGAAAAAACACCTTCCTTTATGGTTAGTCCGGATAAGCAGATCTTTCATTGTTTTGGCTGCCAGCAAGGGGGCAATGTTTTTACCTTGGTCATGAAGCTGGAAAACCTTTCCTTCCTGGAAGCTGTGGAAAAACTGGCCAAGAGAGCAGGTCTGACTATGCCGGCAGTAGCCCGTTCCCGGGAAGCAGTAGAGAAAAATAAGGAACAGGAAAGCCTGTATGAAGCTAATGAGTTGGCGGCCAAGTATTATGAATATTGTCTGCAAGAATCGACTGAAGCTAAAACCGCGCAAAGTTACTTGCAAAAGCGGGACCTGAATGCTGAAGTCATAAACAAATTCAGGATTGGCTATGCTCCGCAAAGCGGGGATAAGTTTTTAAAAGCAGCGCTCAGCAAAGGTTTTAAACCGGAAGTTCTGCAAAAAGCCGGTTTATTAAGTTATAACGGCAACCGGTATTATGATTATTTTCGCGGACGGGTGATGTATCCAATTACTGATGCTAAAGGCAAAGTGGTCGCTTTCGGCGCCAGAACCCTGGATGATACCAAACCGCCCAAATACCTGAATTCAGCCGAAACTCCCTTATTTTCCAAAAGCAAACTTTTATATGGCCTGAATCTGGCCAGCAGCGCGATCCGTAAAACCGGACAAGTCTTGTTGCTGGAAGGATATATGGATGTGATTGCTTGTCACCAGTTTGGACTAGAAAACAGCATTGCTTCCATGGGTGTAGCATTGACCCCGGAACAGGTCGAGCTGGTAAAAAGATACTGTAGTAAGATTGTCATTATATATGATTCTGATCAAGCCGGCGTGGCGGCGACCTTAAGAGGGCTGGATCTATTGGTGGATAGCGGACTGGAGGTAAAAGTTGCTGTGCAATCAGCGGCCAAGGACCCGGATGAATTCCTGCATAGCCAGGGCCGGGAAGCTTTTGTGGGCCTAGTGCAGAAAGCTTTATCATTGATCGAATACCGCTTGGAACAATCGATTTCACTAACTGATCTGAATACAGTAGAGGGGAAAATTTACGTGGCTAATGAGATCTTGCCCTTAGCGGCCAGGATTAAGAATATCATCGAGCAAAAATCAGAGATACACCGCCTGGCCCAGCGGCTTAGCTTGAATGAAGAAACATTATTCCAGCAATTAGATAAAATAGCGGATAAAGGTTTCCGCCAGAAAATAGGCCAGAGTATTCAGGAAGAAACCTCCGCCGCTAACGGGTTTGTCAAGGCTCAGAGTAATCTCCTCCAACTTTTTATAAGCGATACTAATATCTATCAACAATGGCAGGCACAGATCGCTCCCGGGGATATCACTGACCAAAATTTACAGAGTATTCTGGCCGCATTAGCGGTACTGAGCCAGAAACAACAGATTATTACGCCAGCGGAAATTATCGATTATTTGCAAAACGAACATCTGACCGGCACCATCGCTAAACTTGCTCTTAGTCCCGCGGAGGGAACTAATACTTCCCACTTGGCCGGAGAACTGATACATGCGATCAAGAACTGGCATAAGAAAGAGCGCTATAAGACCTTAACCGAAGAGATTTCCCGTAAATTAGATGCAGCAGAAACAGTGGACCCGGAATTAATGCAAGAATATAGAGAGCTGACCCGGATATTCAAAGGATCAAAAGTAGGAGGGCGCTGTGCTGACCCGTCATGATTTTATAGAACGGGAACCAACGCCGAAAGAACTGGCTAAGTTGGTTTCCGCAGGCCGGGAAACCGGCCACTTAACGTATCAGGAAGTAAATGAACTGCTGCCGGACGACATAGTGTCGGCTGATGAAATTGATGATATATATACCATGTTAACCGACTTGGGAATCGAAGTCGGGGATGAGGTTGAGGAAAAAGTCGTCCCGCCCAGTCAGGTGGCTGAAGTTGTAGAAGAAGCAGCTATCATACCCTCGCTCATGGATTTGAAGACCAGTGATTCAGTGCGTTTATACTTGAAGGAAATGGGGCAGATCCCGCTCCTGGCGCCGGACGAAGAGATGGAGCTGGCCAAGAGAATTGAAGACGGCAATAAGAAAATCAAGACGATAATTCTCGAGACCCCGTTGATTTTTAAAGAAATAACCAATATCGATGAGCTGCTGAAGGAAGGGGGGGCGCAGACCCCGAAAATATTAAAGGTCAAGCCGATCAGCCCGTCGGCATTGCGGAAAAGAGTTGGACGTTTAAAAAGCGTCATTGGCAAGATCAAGAAAACCCTGAAAAAAGTGAGTGTCCTGGGGGAGAGGCTGCAGAAGAAAAAATTACCACCGCGGTCCAGGGTAACTTTGGAAAAGTACCTGCTCAGGGAAAAGAAAAATATTAACAAACTGATTTTGAGCTTGAATTTAAGCAGCTACCGGATCCGCAAAGTTATCCAGAAGATAAAAAATATCGCTTTACGGATAGAACAGAGTGACCAGGAAGTAGTCGTATTGGCACACTGCTTGGGAATGTCGCCTCTTGACCTGTGGCAGCTGAATAAGCGGGTAGCCAGGCGGGAAGTTCGTCTCAAAGATATTCAGCAGAAAGCCAGACTGACACCGTATGAGATGCGGAGGATCCTGGGCGGGTTTAAAAACATTAAGCAACGGTTGCGCCGGATAGTGCGCAGTAACAATATGTCCCTAGCCGAAATGCGCGGCTTAAACGATAAGATTAACCAGATTCAAATCCAAATAGGTGAAGATAAGACCAGGTTGATCAAAGCCAATTTGCGATTGGTAGTGAGCATCGCCAAGAAACATGTTCACCGCGGATTGCAATTACTGGATTTGATCCAGGAAGGGAATCTGGGGTTGATGAAAGCCGTAGATAAGTTCGAATATAAGCGTGGCAACAAGATTTCTACGTATGCCACCTGGTGGATCCGGCAGGCTATTACCAGGGCGATTGCTGACCAGGCTCGTACTATCCGCATTCCGGTGCATATGACTGAGACGATCAATAAAGTAAAAAGAGTCTCTAATTTCCATCGCCAGGAATTTGGCGGAGACCCGTCTCTGGAAAAGATCGCCAAGGAAACCAAGCTGTCTACGGATAAGGTAAAAGGAGTCTTAAAGATCATCCCGCAGCCGATTTCCCTGGAAACGCCGATCGGAGAAGAAGAGGATTCCCGCCTGGGCGATTTCATCGAAGACAAGCAGGATCTTTCTCCGGTCAATTCTGCTATCCGGATCATGAGGCGCAGGGAGATTGAAAAGATACTGAATACCCTGACGCCAAAAGAAGGCAAGATCATCAAATTGCGTTTTGGCATCGGTGATGGTTATCCCAGGACCCTGGAAGAAGTGGGAAAGATATTTAACGTGACGCGTGAGCGTATCAGGCAGATCGAGAGCAAGGCCTTACGTAAACTGCGCCACCCATCCCGTGCGAAGATGCTGAGAGACTATGTGGAATAAGTACCGTTGGTTGTCCGGCCGATAAATCGGCCTCGTGGTTGGTCGTTCATCGAAAAAGCCTTTACGACGAACCACTAATAACGAACTACGAACGGAATAAAAATGGGCAATTAGCTCAGCGGGAGAGCACTATCTTCACACGGTAGGGGTCACAGGTTCAAATCCTGTATTGCCCACCATTTAAGCATAAATGCGAAAATGCAAAGGCGCTGATACGTTGATAAGATGATAAGTAATACCTAAAAAAAGGACGGATAATTTGAATCAGGAAATTAAAGTATTGATAGAACTGCAAAAGCTGGATATCAGTATTGATAACTTTAAAACGAAGGCTAAAGCAATACCATTAACCCTAGAAAAAACCAGGAGCGATTTTGATTCCAAGAATAAGGACCTGGAATCCTTGAAGCAGGAACTAGTCAAAATCTTGCTGGATAAGAAACAAAAGGAACTAGACCTGTACACCAAGGAAGAAGAAAAAAAGAAACATCAATCAGAGCTAAATAAGGTCAGGAAGAATGAAGAATATTTTGCCTTGCAGAATGAGATCAACCGGCTCGGCAAGGATGTTTCCGCTATTGAAGACGGTATCCTGACGATGATGGATTCCAGCGAAAACGTGAATGCGAAAATAAAGCAGGAACAGGAACTGATTAAGCAAGAAGAAGTAAAATTAGAACAGGAAATTAACCGTTTAAACGGGGAGCTGACCGCTATCAATAAGACAGTTGCGGTCCAAGAATTACAGCGCTCTGACCTGGCCGTGAAAGCACCAGTTGAATCAATAGCGCTTTACGAAAAGATCAGAAAAAGTAAAAAGGGTCTGGCGGTTGCGGAACTGAAGAAGAATTTTTCCTGCGGCGGATGTAATATGACTTTGCCACCGCAGATAGTAAATGAAGTAAGAAAAATGGAACGTCTGGTGCTATGTGAAAACTGTTCCCGGATCTTATTTTGGAAAGGCGAATGAGTGTTGACCAGGAATGAAGATCTGATAAAGATCCTCCGCATGTTTGCTCAAGGGTTAAATATCCGGGATATCGTGCAAAAATTTCCTTCTTATGACAGCGAAAAAATAGTCGGGTTACTGAACGATCTGGTCGAGGAGTTGCAGCCGGGAAAAAAGAGCCTGGTATGTCGTGGCTGTTATGTGGCTAATATCGACGGGGCCAGCCGAGGTAACCCCGGACCTGGAGCGCTGGGCTTAGTGATTTATAATGACCAGGGAGAAATAATCGCTGAAGGCAAAGAAACTTTGGGAATTTGCACTAACAATGTTGCTGAATACCAGGCTTTGATCAAAACTTTGGAAATGGCCAGGAATTTGTATCTGAGTGCACTGCTGGTGAGAAGTGATTCGCAGCTACTGGTAAAGCAAATGCTGGGCCAGTATAAGATCAAAGACGGTAAATTGAAAGAACTTTATCATAAAGCGCAGACCCTCCTCAAGTCTTTTGACTCGGTAGAGTTTTGCCATGTATCCCGGGAAGAAAACAAGCTGGCTGATAAGCTGGCTAACGAAGCGCTGGACGGAAAATAAAAAAATATAAAAAATCAAATATCTAAAATATAAATTTTGGCGAAATTAAATTAATATATTTTGGATTTTTGGTTTGTGATTTTGATTTTGAATATTTGATATATAATATTTTCTTTTACAGGATAGAATGGACTTGGTGATCGCTCTGTAACCCCGGTGTGAATCGGGAACAGGGAGGAAAGTCCGAGCTCCGGAGGGCAGGGTGCCTCATAACGTAAGGGGGTCCGATGTAAATCGGACAACGGAAAGTGCCACAGAAAATTACCGCTCCGATGCTCCGATGTTACATCGGAGAGCGGAGTAAGGGTGAAAACGTGAGGTAAGAGCTCACGCTCCGATACAGTAATGTATCAGAGGGGTAAACCCCACCTGGTGCAAGACTAAAGGTTCTATCAAGAGCAATCTTGAGAGCTGCCCGCTCTTATCCCGCAAGGGGTGATAGATAAGGTTGGTCGCTAGATCCCGTTGGTGACATCGGGACCAGACAAATGATCATCACTCCGATGCACGTAAGTGATACGGAGAACAGAACTCGGCTTACGGTCTGTTCTATCCTGTTTAAGTTTCTGGGGATACCCAGAAACTTAATAGATTACGCGGATTACAAAAACGGATTACGCAGATTAGTACATAAATTAATCAAATCCTTTCGCTGCTTATGCTTGGAAAAAAAGTATAGGAAGTATACTTGGGACAGGGTGCAGAAACTGATATATATGTTGACATAGAAAAATAGGTAAAATATTACGACAAAAAAGGGTAAAAAAATATGGGTTAGAAAATATTAAATTTGTATAGCTAAGGATAAATATGACGAAAATCCAACCTGATAAAAAAGATAAAAATACAAAATCAGTAAAATATAATCTTCCTAAAAGTTCTATAGATTTTTATTCTATCAAAGAAACATCTGAAGGTAATAACTACCAAAAAAGACCTTTCACTGTCTATTATAAAAATTCCGAGCAATCAGTACGGCTTTTACTGGGCAATTGTATAGAAATTTTGAATCAGGCAAGAGAAAATAGCGTAGATATGATATTTGCCGATCCTCCGTATTTTCTCTCAAGCGGGAGTTTTACCTGCCAAAATGGTAGAATGGTGAGCGTAAAAAAGGGTGATTGGGATTTAAGCAACGGTACAAAAAAGAATTTTGAGTTTCATGTAGAATGGATAAAAGCGTGCAGGCGAGTATTAAAACCAAATGGAATAATAATTTTATGAAACAACACGAAGCAGTAATAAAAATAATGGAGCAAAATGGTGGATTTGCAACACTCGGTTATCTCAATCAAAAAGTTTTGAAACTAACAGATGTCGAATGGAAAACAAAAACGCCTTTTGCAAGTATTCGTCGTATTGTTCAAGATGAAAGATTTTTCTTCAAAATAAAGCCAGGTCTTTGGGCATTGCTTTCACATAAAAATAAACTACCGATAGAGATATTCCCAAGCGATGTTATCCCGAAATCAGAACAAGAAACTTTCAATCATAGTTATTATCAAGGTCTGCTTGTTGAAATAGGGAATCTAAAAAAATATGAAACATTTGTGCCAAGTCAAGACAGAAACAAGCAATTTTTAGGTAGAAGACTCGGTGAAATAAGCTCGCACGTAGATTTTTACCAATTCGGCTATGACCATATCGTACGGAAGACGAAAACTATTGATGTCTGCTGGTTTAATATCAGAAAAATGCCGAATATGCTTTTTGAGGTTGAACATTCAACGGATATTCAAAATTCGTTACTGAAATTCGTTGAGTTACAGGATTACAACACAAAATTTTTCATTGTCGCAGATAAAATGAGAAAAGCGGAATATGTTAGTAAACTCGGATTAAATGCATTTATGCCAATAAAAAATCGGGTACAGTTTATAGATTATGAAAAATTATCTGAATGGCACACTAAAACAGCAGAAATTGTTAGCTTGGAAAATAATTTATCTTTTTAAGATATGGAAATTAGGATATGGAAATAAACCTTTCGCCACTTTTGGCAAAAATTATTCTAAGATTTAATCCATTTACGCGATTTAAAGTGATGTGTCGTGGCTACAATGAAGATTTGGAAAATTTTACCGAGCTTGTTTGGGAAGATGATAAATATCTGGATTTTTCCGGTAAAGAAACTTATCCGCAATTCCAATTATGGTATATTTAGTCTATTTGTTTTTTTTGAAAGCCATTGCTGGGCAAAGTTGAAATCGATGGTTTTTTGGAGACTGTAGCAAAGAAAGCGGGATATTCATGTTAATTCCTCATATAATGCAACACTGCCAGGGCATCCTGGTGAATCGTGTTTTCCTGATCACGCAACATGTCGAGGGCAATTCGATTAGTTATGGATTC
>JACRDM010000120.1 GCA_016218565.1 Elusimicrobiota bacterium
GCTACAACCAAGCGCCGGGAACGCTCTGATAACTCTGGTAAAAGCTGTTGGTATTTCTGTTGATATATCCCCATCTCTGACATGCTAATACTATAGCACAAATGGATAGATATTAAAAGATTATTTATTTACAACTTCTTACTATGAAACCTCGGAATGGATATGGGTGAGCACTATTTCAAAAGAAGAACTTCCCACTGAAGAGTTTGTTAAGTTAGGCTACGGCCGGTGGAAAATCGAGAATAATGGATCCAATGAATTGGTAAATTATTGGCACGCGAACCATGTCTACCGGCAGAGCCCGGTAGCAATTGAAGCCTTTTGGTTATTAACCAGCCTGGCTTTTATTCTTTTTCACGCCTTTATCGGTCTGAATCTTAAGCCAGAGAGCAGGTATAAATATAGCAAACTGCACTGAACTCGGACTATTACTGCCGAACTTTTTAAGGGGTTAACTGATAGCAAAACGATCTTCCCGCCTTAAGGCCTTACCTTTATAATAAATCTTCCTATCAGTTAATCTTTTTGCTATCATACTAATGATAGTGGGGGTGGAGTTTTGTCTGTTAGCGAAAAAAAGTCGGCCGGCCGGAAAAAACACCGGAAACTCCAGGCGAATTTGCCCCTTCCTTGAGCGCATTATCCGTCTTGACGAAGATTCCCTCGCTGAAAAATGGCTTGTTGCGGAATTCCTGAGCGGCTTATTTATTTATTGACATAAAGAAGTATAATTTATATAATCAGATAATAGCGTAAGTCAGTAAGTTAGGCTTCACTTCGTTCCGCTACTGATTATCCCCTGCTGATCCCGATAAATCGGGATCAAGACCGCGGGGACAGGCCTAGATTTTTATCAGCGACTAGGCTGGTAATCGGTGTAATCTTTTGGAAATCCGTGCAATCATGCTTAGGTTTGAAATTCCTAAGCAGTAAAGTAAGAGTTATGTCTTGATGGAGAACGAATGCCGGATAAAACAAGTAAAAAAAGATTAGGAGAAATGCTAATCGATTCTGGCGTGATCAATGAGCGCCAGCTGCAAGAATCTCTCGAAGCCCAAAAACGTACCGGCGAACGCCTGGGAAAAACGTTGGTAAAATTAGGTTTTATCGACGAAGAAAAACTGATGGATTTCCTGGGTCAGCAGTTGGGCATACCCCATATCAACATGGGGACCTATATCATCGATCCTGACGTTATTAAGCTCATCCCGGAAAAAATGGCCCGCAAGTATCAGGCTATTCCCCTGTTTAAGATCGAAAATGTGCTCACCGTTGGTATGGTTGATCCCTTTGACGTCATGGCTATCGATAATTTGAAATACATTTCCAAATGCGAAATTGAACCCGCCATCGCCACTGAAGTGGAAATCCTCAAATCAATTGACCAATATTACCGTTCTCTTGAAGCTATCCAGCAGATTACCCAGGACCAGAATGTGCAAGTCGAAGAGGAAGCCGGAGATGAAGAGCTGGACCTGGGTAAAATGGAATCAGCCGCCGAAGACGGGCCAGTCATCAAGCTGGTCAATGCCATCATTATGCAAGCCATCCAGAACCGGGCCAGTGATATCCATATCGAGCCGGATCGCAATATCGTCCGGGTACGCTATCGTATCGACGGTGTTTTGCGCGAGATCATGACTCCGCCGAAAAGGCTGCATGCAGTGATCAGCTCCAGAATAAAAGTTATGGCTGATTTGGATATTGCCGAGAAACGCCTGCCGCAAGACGGCCGTTTCCACGTGCGTCTGTGGGACAAGGGTATCGACTTCCGTGTTTCCACGCTGCCGACCATCAACGGCGAAAAAATAGTCATGAGAATCCTGGATAAAACCTCCTTTCTTTTCGGTTTGGGGCAATTGGGATTCCAGGCGGTGGTGCTGGAACAGTTTGACAGCTTGATCAAAAAACCTTATGGTATTATTTTGGTCACCGGCCCTACCGGCAGCGGTAAAACCACATCGCTGTATGCCGCGTTGGATAAAATAAATACCTTGGATAAAAATATCATCACCATTGAAGATCCAGTGGAATATGAATTAAAAATGGTCAATCAGGTGCAGGTAAACCCCAGGATCGGATTAAATTTCAGCGATGTCCTCCGTTCGGTATTGCGACAGGACCCTAATGTCATTATGGTCGGCGAGATCCGTGACAAAGACACGGCGGAAATCGCCATTCGCTCCGCTCTGACTGGTCACTTGGTATTCTCCACAATCCATACCAACGATGCTCCCGGGGCCATCACCAGGCTGTTAGATATGGGCATTGAACCGTTCTTGATTTCCTCCGGTATCCTGGGCGTGCTCGCCCAGCGTCTCGTGCGTAAACTCTGTCCTACCTGTAAAGAACCTTACACGCCTTCAAAGGAAGTGCTGGAACGGTTTGGGTTTGACCCTAGTCAGGAGTACACTTTTTATAAACCCGTCGGTTGTAAAGAATGCCAGAAAATCGGGTATAAAGGCCGGCTCGGCATATACGAGATGATGATGAGTGAACACCGCATCCGTGACTTGATCATGACGCGTCCCTCGACCGAAACACTCAAGCAGGCAGCGGTTGAAAATGGCATGATCACCTTGAAGGAAGATGGATTGGATAAAGTTAAGAGAGGGATTACCAGTATTGAAGAAGTGGTACGGGTGGTGACGGAACAGGAATAATAATAGCGTATAGCGGGTAGCGTTTAGGGTATAGGATAAACGGAAAAAAGTTCTTAACCTTAAGTTAAAAGCGGGAGTTGGTTATGGTGGACAGACCTATTTTTTTAGTATGGGAAGTGGCTATTATTTTCCTGACCGTCGGGAGCTTGGTTGTAGGGTACCGGAATTACTCTAAGGGCTTGATGAATGTCTGGAGCGTGATCAGTAATAGCCTGCTGGTATTGTGGAGCAGCGCGCAGGGAACCTCTTTTTTCCTGGTGATCGATAATCTGGAATATGTCAGTATGGGTATTTTTGCGATATTAGTAACCGGCAATATTATTGTCTCCCTGAGCAGCCAGTCCTTATCTACCGCTGGATTGACCATCGCCAGCCTGGGTTTACTGGCCGGGGAAAGTACTCTGTTTATCAATAGCGACTTTTGGCCCTGGTTTGGGCGGATGACGCAGTTAGTGGGAATGGGCTTCTGGATCACCTTCCTGCTCTTGCCAAAAATCGAAGCCAAATTTAAGAAAGAAACCCAGAAACTGCAGAATAGACTAGCGGAAAAGGAAGCCTTATTAGATAAACAAGCGCTGGCCGCCGGGACCGGCAAAAATCGCCTGGCGGCACTGGAAGAAAACCTTAATCAGCAAATAGATAAAAATAATAAATTATCCATTTTTCCTAACATTGCCAAAAGCTTGGGGTCAGGCGCTGACCGGGAGCAGATCTTAAGTTCTATTCCCGAGGAAATTACCAAGACCTGGAAAGTGCAGCGGTGCGGTCTTTATCTCTGGGAAGAAGAGCTGGAGACCTTGGTTCTCAAGTATGGCGCTGGTTATGAACCTAACTTGATTAACCGGCTGAGTTTTAAAAAGGGCGAAGGCTTGATAGGCTGGGCTGCGGTAGAGAGCAAGCCGGTCAGGCTGGTTGATCCTGTTAACGACCCCCGGTTCAAAGACAAGTATAACCAGTTGCTAAAAAATGAAAGCAAGAACCTTACGTTTAAGGCAATGTTATTAGTCCCGGTCAATATCGGCGAGAAAAGCTTGGGGGTCATCGAAGTGATCAACTACCATGGCTGGAAAGACCGGGTGAGCCAGCAGGTATTCAGCGCCGAGGATGAGCATATGCTATATACTCTGGCTAACCAGATTGCCCTCTTCTTGCAGACGGTAGTGAATTACGAAGAGAGCCGTGAAGCCTATCTGGATATTATCCGGTCCCTGGTAAATGCCATTGAAGCGCGCGATCCCTATACCCGCGGCCATTCTGAACAAACTACTAAATACGCTGTTTCTATAGCCCGGAGACTGGACCTGCCTGCCGAATCTATTGAGGTGGTCAGGTGCGCCGCCAACCTGCATGATATCGGCAAGATCGGCATCAAAGAAACAATCCTGAAAAAGGCAAAAAAGTTGACGGCGGATGAATATTCGCATATCAAAAACCATCCTTTCATGGGAGCGCAGATATTAAAGCCGATTAAGAGCCTGCAGGAAGTCATCCCGATTGTCTATCATCATCACGAACGGTATGACGGGAAAGGGTATCTGGACGGCTTGCAGCGGGATGAAATACCTGTGGGGGCCAGGATTTTGAGTGTGGCGGATGCCTTTGAAGCCATGACCAGCGACCGGCCGTATCATAAAGGTTTGCTTAAAGAAGAAGCCAGGGAGCAGTTAAAAAAAGCAGCTGGTTCACAATTTGATCCGCGCATAGTCAATGCTTTTCTGGAAGTGCTGGAAGAAGAGAACCTTACCTTGACGGGAGTAGAAAAGTAATCATGCCTGTATTTACTTACCTGGCTTTTAATAAAGATGGCAAAAAGATCAAGGGCTCTATTGATGCCCCGAATCAGGTGCAAGCCAGCATCGCTCTGAAAAAGCAGGGGCTCTTTGTACAGAAGTTAGCTTCGCCAAAAAAGGGCGCGCTGAACATCAACCTGAACGAATGGTTCGTTAAGATAACTACCCGCGATAAAGGTATTTTCAGCCAGCAGTTGTCTACTATGATCGGCGCCGGCTTGGCCTTGACCAAGTGCCTGGACGTGCTGGCCGCCCAGACAATCAATCCAAAATTCAAGCGGGTGATCACCCAAGTGGCCCGAGATATCAGTCATGGCAATTCACTCTCCTGGGCCGCGGCCCGGCATCCACTGGTATTTGACAATCTCTTTATTAGCATGATCAGGGTAGGGGAAAGCGGCGGGGAAATGGATAAGATTCTGATCCAATGGGCGACCTTTATGGAACGGGATGAAGAAATTCGCGGCCGCCTGAAAGCCGCCTTGATGTATCCCTTCATCTTGACCATCATCAGTACCTTGGCGATCACCTTCCTGATTGTTTTTGTTTTGCCGACTTTTACGAATATCTTTGCCACTTCAGGAGTAGAGTTACCACTGCCTACCAGGGTATTGCTGATGATCAGTAATCTGCTCAAGAAAAGGCTTTTTGTATTAATTGGTTTAGGGATCGTAATTTATTTTGCTTATGGTAAATTTAGTAAAACCAAGAAAGGCCGGTACACTATTGACATGTTCAAATTGAAAGCGCCGATCTTTGGCTCGTTACAGCATAAAATGATCTTAACCCGTTTTACCCGGACCTTTGGCGTGATGCTGAGCGCCGGGGTGCCAATTATTGAGTCTTTAAATATCTCCCGTGATATTGTTGGCAATGTCTGCATTGCCGAAGTCCTGGATAAGGTCATAGATTCAGTAAAGCAAGGAGGCGATATGGGTGAGCCGTTCGCTAAAAACCCTCTTATTCCTCCCATGATCGCTAATATGATCCCAGTCGGGGAAGTGACTGGTACCGTAGAGAAGATCCTGATTAAAATAGCTGATTTTTATGAACGGGAAGTGGATTTCCTGATCCGCAACCTGTCCAGCATCCTGGAACCGGTCATGATCCTTTTTATGGGTATCATTGTAGGATTTATCGCTTTGTCTCTGGTTATGCCGATGTATGATATGATTAAAGTAGCGCGGGCCGGAGCGTAAAAAACAATGCCAAATAACCCCCTGCTGATCCCGATAAATCGGAATCAAAGATGCGGGGGCAGGCAAATTCCAAATGACAAAATTAAAGCGATTTATAGACGATAATTGGCAAGATAAAACTTAAAAAACCGCTTGACAAAAGCCGTTCTTTGAACTATTGTTATATTGGGGGGTGGTACGGAGTGGAGGATAAGATGAAACGCCGTACACCGACATTACAGAAACGCTTAAAAAGACTGCTCAGGAAAGCCATTCGAGTGCAATATAGAGGCTTTACCTTAGTTGAACTTTTGATTGTTATCGTTATTTTAGGTATTTTAGCGGCGGTGGTTATTGCCAGATTTGCCGGCGCGACCAAAGATGCCAAAGAAACCAGCTTGAAAGCCAACCTTAGCGGCATGCGGAGCCAGGTTGAAATCTACCGGGCCCGTTCTGCCAGTGACAGTTATCCTACGAATTTGCAAGCCCTGGTCACAGAAAGTTACATCAGAAAAATACCCCAGGATCCTTTCTATAAGAAAAGCACCGAGTATACTACCTTGCAGGGTGCCGGTATTGGCGGCTGGGTCTATTCCAACGCTACAGGTCAGGTGTACGTGGACATACCCAGTAATGATTCGGTCGGACTGCCCAAGGATACATCTTGGGGAGATGTGTATAGCGCCTGGTAAGACCGCTCTTTATATTTGATATTATCGAATGAAGACTATATCGGCAGTTATTTTAGTCAAGATAAGATGGATATCTTTGACAACAGAATAGATGGGTTTAAGGAGGATGTTATGTTTGCAGGATTTAGGCGGCGGCTAATAAAAAAGAGCAATGCTCTTAGAGATGGCCGCTATTTTTATTTTATTTGCTTGCCAGGAAATACTGGGTTGTGTTACAATGAAAAAAATTAGTTTGCCAATATTTGCGGAAGGGAGGTGAATAATCATGTTAAGTAAATTAAAGAACAGCCAGGGTTTTACTCTGGTGGAACTTTTAATCGTCATTGTGATTTTAGGCATTTTAGCCGCTATCGTTATCGCCAGGTTCGCCGGTGCCACCAAGGAAACCAAAGAGGCCAGCTTAAAGGGGAATTTGCGCACCGTCAGGTCCTCATTGGAGATTTACAAAGCCAATTCAGCGAAAAACGAGTATCCATCGACTTTGGATGATTTATGGAAAGGGACCAACAGCGATGTAGACAGCAAGACGTTTATCGAAAGAATTCCGGTTGATCCGTTCTATAAGAAGAAAACTGTTTATGCCGCGACTGATTCCTTTGATCCGACCGAGGTGGGCACGGACCGGGATGCCAAGATTAGCGGCGGCGGCGGCTGGGCCTATGATTCCCTATCCGGCAGAGTGTGCGCCAATTATTATTCTACTGATCAAACGACTCTATTGCCGATTGATACCAGCTGGGGAGTCAATTATAACCTCTGGTAAGACAAGGGAAAGTTTTTTCTATTGACAAAATTAGGGCAAGAAGACTAAACTTAATAGAAAGGAGGTGAAACAATATGTTAAAGAAGATGAGGAACCGGAAAGGCTTTACGCTGGTAGAATTATTGATCGTTATTGTTATTTTAGGTATTTTAGCAGCTATCGTTATTGCCAGATTTGCCGGAGCTACCAAGGAGAGCAAGGAGTCTAATTTGAAGGGAAACCTGCGCACCATCAGGGCTTCACTGGAGACTTACAAAGCCAATTCAGCGAAGAACCAATATCCGCCGACTTTGGATGATTTATGGAAAGGGACAGCATCTGATGTGGACAGCAAGACGTTCCTGGAAAGAATACCCATTGATCCCTTCTATAGATTGA
>JACRDM010000122.1 GCA_016218565.1 Elusimicrobiota bacterium
TGCAATATGCCCATGCGCGTATTTCCAGTGTGTTTAAAGAAGCAGAGAGAAACAGCGTACAGTTGACAGCGGACACCGGACAGGTAGAAAACCTAAGAATCCTTAAAGAGCCGGAAGAGATGCAATTGATCAAAAAATTAGCAAATTTCAGCAAAATATTAGCTGATTGCGCCAGGACCTATGATCCCCACTGGCTCACTATTTATTTGCAGGAATTAGCCACAGTATTTCATAACTTCTATACTAAGCATCGCATTGTTACCGACCACCGGGAATTGAGCCTGGCCCGCCTTTGTTTGATCAAAGCAGTTAGTATTGTCCTTAAGGACGGCCTCGATTTGCTGGGCATTTCCGCCCCGGAAAAGATGTAGTGAGAAGGGTGTCCAGTCTCTGGGCACCCTTAATAATTCCCTTGACAAATAAAGCAAAAATAGGTATCATAACATAACACTAAAACTCTGTTTTTCATATTATCTCGAAATTTCTTAAAAGAGGTCTAAGAGAAGAGGTGAATCCCGTTAGACCTTGTATTGTTTGAAGTATTAACTCTGAAGAATCGCATATTTCTAATTTTTCTTGTTTCTATTTTAATGCTTAGGAAAACCTAATCAGTTAACGGAACGAAGTGGAGTCTAACTTGGAAAAGGAGGTCTAACAGGGTGAATAAAGTTATTTTGATCGAGAAAGTAGCCGCTGCTGCTAAAATTAATAAAGCCGCTGCTGGCCGCGCCGTCTTAGCTATCATTAAAGAGATTACCCAGACATTGAAGCAAAACGGTAAAGTCGCTATAGCTGGTTTGGGAGCTTTTAAGGTAAAGACCCGTAAAGCGCGTACCGGGCGTAATCCGAAAACCGGGGCTAGTGTTCAGATTCCGGCCAGGAAAGTGCCTGTTTTCAAAGCCAGCACGACTCTTAAGAACGCGGTTAGGTAATTGAGGGGTCGGGGAGTTTCATCTCTCGACCCGTTATTGCGAGCGGAGCGAAGCAATCTATCTCTTTTCTCAAGAATGAGATTGCCACGCTTGTCGGGCTCGCCATGACCAGTCCCGAGAAACGGGAGTGGTTAAGTAATTTCTAAACAGTTGAACGTTTTTTTTGTATTTACTGTAAAGGGTAGGGAGCGGGTTTTCCTACCTTTTATATACTGAGGCTTTATGACGGAAGTTTTTGATCTAGTAGTGATCGGCGCAGGGCCAGGCGGTTATACCGCTGCGATCAGGGCTAGCCAACTGGGCGCTAACGTTGCACTGGTAGAAAAAGGATTATGGGGCGGAGTGTGTTTGAATTGGGGTTGTATCCCCACTAAGACACTCATTGACAATTTAAAAACCATGAAAAAAGCCAAAAAACTGCTGGTTTTGGAAACTGGACCCCAGTTATCTCTGGAAAAACTTTTTCAACAAAAAGATCTGGTCGTAGGCAACCTGCGCAAAGGGCTGGAAACTCTGTTCAAGACGCATAAAATCACTCTGATAACAGGAACCGCTAAATTGGCTGGCGCTAAAACTATAATAGTTCAAGATAGTAAGGGCCAGGATAAACGCCGGCTAGAAGCAAATAATATTATTATTGCCACTGGCAGCAGTCCGGTTGAATTACCAGAGTTAAAAACAGACGGCCGGGACATAATCACCAGTGACCAGATTTTTAAGCTGACCCAGGTCCCAACGCAGGTGCTTATTGTCGGCGGAGGGGCGATAGGCTGTGAGTTTGCCCAGATCTTCCACGATCTGGGGGCGCAGGTCCACCTGATGGAATTGACTTCCCGGATTTTGCCGGAAGCAGACGAAGAAGTGGTCAAACTGCTGACCGTAGGGATGATTCGCAGCGGCATCAAGGTGTATACAGGCGTAGCGGTTGAACAAGCCATCAAAACTAAAAACGGCATAGCTGTTACTCTGAGCAATAAAGAAGTGATCACGGTTAATCTGGTAGTCACTGCCGTGGGCCGGAAAGCTAATATTGAAGACTTGGGCCTGGAAAAAGCGGGAGTTACTGTTGACCAGGACCGGATCAAGGTGAATAAACAGCTGGAAACAACAGCTCAAGGTATTTACGCTATCGGCGATTGTGTGAGCGGTCCGATGTTAGCCCATAAAGCAGCCTATGATGCAGTGACTGTTGCTAAAAATATTGCCGGTAAGGAAAAACAGGAAGTTGATTATACAACTATACCAAAATGTATTTTTACTGCGCCGGAGATCGGGATGGTCGGATTACGGGAGCAGGAAGCAAAAGCCGGCGGAACTGTAAAAATCGGCAAATTCCTTTTTGCTGCCAGCGGCAAAGCCCAGGCTATCCGGGATACCCGGGGTTTTGTAAAAATTATCGCTCAGGCAGGAACCGGGCAGATAATAGGCGCTCATATTATCGGACCGCAAGCCACTGAGCTGGTCAACCAGATAGCTTTGGCGATGACTAATAAAATGACCACAAAACAGTTTGCCCAGGTGGTGTTCGCTCATCCGACACTGAGCGAAGCGGTAAAAGAAGCTGTGGAAGATGTGGATGGCCAGGCAATTAGTATTAGTAAAAAGAGGTTCACCCCGCCCTTCCTAAAATAGAGGAAGAGCCGGGAAGATACTGATTCACAATTCATAAGAACGGATAGCATCGTTAGGTTCAATAGGAAGGGCGGGGTAAAAATGGCAGACAAAAAAGAAATCGGGGGATTGGTAAAATTAGCCGGTTGGATATTTTATGGCTGGGGTGTTTTAGTGACGCTTTTTGGTTTTTTACGGCTTTTGAATATAAACAAACCGGATAGTGAATTTGTAACAACGGCTGATTGGCTGCGGTTCAGCGTATTTCAAATTACCTATGGCATGGTCTGCGTTGGCGTGGGATACCTGCTGTTCCTGTTTATCAAGAAAAAAATATCATGAACGTTACGTCAAAAAAAAAATAGATATTAGTAAAATCCAGGGGTTAAAGGCTCTTTTAAAAAAGAATCGTCTTAATACCGTGTGTGTCAGCGCGCGGTGTCCGAATAAGAGTGAATGTTTTGGCAAAAAAACCGCCACTTTTTTGATCTTGGGCGAGGTTTGCACCCGTGGTTGCCTTTTTTGCAGTGTTAAGAAGAATACCTCTCCTGGCATTCTGGATGCCCATGAACCTGAGCGAATAGCCGGATTTGTCCATGATCTGGGTCTGGAGTATGTGGTTATTACCTCTGTTACCCGCGATGATCTTCCTGATGGCGGAGCCAGTCAATTCTTCCGGACGATCCAGGCGGTGCGCGTGGTCAATCCAGACGCCATCATAGAAGTTCTGACCCCGGATTTCCAACTTAATTATCAAGCTCTGGATGCCGTGCTGGAAGCACAACCGGATGTCTTTAATCATAACGTGGAGACTGTCCCGCGTTTATATCCAGTGGTCAGGCCAGAAGCGAATTATCAGAGAAGCTTGAAAGTTTTAGAGTATAGTAAGCAGAAGAGTAATAAGCTCATTTCTAAAACCGGGCTTATGCTTGGACTGGGTGAAAACCGGAAAGAAGTCGAAGAAGCAATGCGGGATTTGAGAAAAGTAAACTGTGACGTATTGATACTGGGCCAATATTTCCAGCCGACCAAACAAAACATACCGGTTACCCGGTATTTGACCCGGGAAGAATTCAAAGAATACGAGCAGCTAGCGCAGGATATGGGATTTCTTTCAGTAGTGGCAAGCCCATCTATGCGGAGCTCATATCTGGCTAAGGAACTATATAAAAAAATGACAAATGACAAAATTCAAAGCACAAAATAAATTCAAATAGTTTTTAACTAGCGACTGGAGACTGTTTTTATGATTGAATGTTCAGCCAAGCTAAAAAAGCTGCCGCCGTATGTTTTTGCGGTAATGAAAAATTTGATGAAGGAGGCCTACAGCAAGAAGCTGGATGTCATTGACTTGAGCATGGGAAATCCCGATCTGCCGACCCCGCAGCATGTGGTCAACCGGCTCGTGGATACCGTGACTAATCATCCTAATACGCACCGTTATCCGCAGGCGAAAGGCATGCCGAAATTCCGGCAGGCGGTTTGCCAATTTTATAAGAACAGGTTTGATCTCACTCTGGACCCGGAAACTGAAGCTCTGGCCCTGGTCGGATCAAAAGAAGGCGTAGGTCATTTAGCCGCGGCGATACTTGATACCGGGGATATAGCTCTGGTGCCGGGGCCTTCCTATCCAGTGCATTACAATGGCGTGATCCTGGCTGGTGGACAGGTACATTTGATGCCTTTGCTGGAAGAGAATAAGTATTTACCAGATTTAACCAAGGTTCCAGAAGATATTGCCCGTAAAGCTAAATTGATGTATATCAATTATCCTAATAATCCTACGGCTGCGGTTGTGGAAGATCTGAAATTTTACGAAGAAGTCGTGGCCTTCGCCAAAAAATACGATATCATCATCGCTAGCGATCTGGCTTATTCAGAGATCTGTTTTGACGGATATCGGGCGCCGAGTTTTCTGCAGGTGCCGGGAGCGATGGAGGTAGGAGTCGAATTCGGCTCTTGTTCCAAGACTTATAACATGGCTGGCTGGCGTATCGGATTCGCGGTTGGCAATGCCAAGATTATTGGTTATTTGGAAAAATTTAAAAGTTATCTGGATTACGGTGTTTTCACCGCGCTGCAGTTAGCCGGAGTGGCTGCTCTGACTGGTCCGCAGGATTGCGTTGCGGATATGTGCAAAATTTATCAACACCGCCGGGATATCATGGCAGAAGGCTTGAATAAATTAGGCTGGAAAGTGAACCAGCCTAAAGCGACCATGTATCTCTGGGTTCCGCTACCGGAGAAATATAAGCACATGAAATCACTGGAATTCTGCGAATTCCTGCTCAAGGAGACAGGTATCGCGGTTGCTCCGGGAAATGGTTTTGGTGAAAATGGCGAGGGCTATGCGCGTATTGCTCTGGTGACTCATGACAACCGGTTCCATGACGCGTTATTGCGGTTAAAAAAATTCTTGCGATAGCACGAAAATATATTGAGGTGAAGTATGGTTAAGATAGGTTTGATCGGCTGCGGGCTCGTCGGGCAGGGTGTTTTAAAGATAATGGAGAAACATCAGGAGTCCATTGAAAAAAGAGTCGGCGCTCCGGTCCACATTACTAAGATATATGATATTAATCCGCGGGTGGCTAGTAAAGCGCCGGCGCAGTATCGGGATATTTTTTGCAAAGATTCTGAGGAAATCCTCTTGGATCCCGAGATTGACTTAGTCGTGGAGCTCGTAGGCGGGGTTGATTTCGCCAAGAAGATCATCTTGCAGGCTTTTCAGCAGGGCAAACATGTGGTTACGGCCAATAAAGCGCTCTTATCCCAATACTGGGATGAGATCTTTATCAATGCCAGGAAGTATGGGGTGTTGATCTATTTTGAAGCGAGCGTCGGCGGCGGTATTCCGGTGGTGCAGTCTTTGCATGAAGGTTTGGCTGCCAATAAGATCGAGTCTATCCTGGGCATTCTGAATGGCACCACCAATTTTATTCTGACCAAAATGAGTGAGGAAAAAATGGATTTTGACGAAGCTTTGCGCCAGGCCCGCAAGCTCGGTTTTGCCGAGCGGAATCCGGCGCTGGATATCAAAGGTATTGATTCCAGGCATAAAATCTCAATCCTCGCCTCCCTGGCTTTTGGCGCCTGGATAAAGCCGGAGGATATTTACTGCCAGGGGATAGAAAAAATCTCGCTGCAGGATATCATCTATGCGGATGAAGAATTCGGATACGCTGTTAAGCTGTTAGCAATTGCCAAAGATGATCACGGGGCTATTCAGATCCGCGTCCATCCGACCTTGATTTCCAAGGAACACTTGTTGACCTCGGTTGATGACCAGTATAATGCCATTTACATCAGGGGCGATGCTTCAGGCGATACTATGTATTACGGCCAGGGCGCCGGACAAATGCCTGCGGCCAGCGCGGTAGTGAGTGATATCATTGATCTGTCACACAATATTTATTACCAGACAGCCGGTACCATACCGTATGTGCACTATAATCCGGAGAAGAAACTAAGAATAAAAAATATTGCCGAGTTGGAAACCAAATATTATATGCACTTCATTACTAAAGATAAACCAGGCGTGCTGTCTAATATTTCCGGGATCCTGGGCCAGCATAAAGTCAGTATTGAATCGTGCTTCCAAAAGGGCTATGGCCGCCGTAACCGGGTGCCGATCATCCTGATCACCCATAAGGCTCTGGAAAAGAATGTGATGAAAGCGCTGGCTGAGATTGACCAACTGCCAATAGTGCAGTCTAAGACTGTGTATATGAGAATTGAA
>JACRDM010000125.1 GCA_016218565.1 Elusimicrobiota bacterium
AAACTAAAAGAGCAGGTAAAAGAGCTGTGTAACAAGCTTGAGTTGGAAGAATTTAAACAGCATGAAATTGTAAAACTTGCTTATCGCATCCGTGAAGCTGATCAAGAAATTATTCCCCATGATCCAAACCGTCCGGAATATCGCCTAACCGGCAACCTTAGAAAATATCGTCGTTATAAGCAAGGTCTACAACGTTACAGGTTATTCTTTTGTTTTTCCAGCCAACCTAAGATTATTCTATATCTATATCTGAATGACGAAAAGCATTTGCGTAAGGACGGAGATAAAAATGATCCCTACGAAGATTTTAAAAGACTTTTAAATAAAGGATATTTTTCCCACCACCCAGATGACCCCAAAATTCGGAAGTGGATAAAAAATTATCAACCGTAATACGGGATTGGGATTTTAAAAAATTTCTAGAAATTAACACCTAAAAAGCGTCTACGAAAAGTAGGTGCTTTTTGCTTTTTATATCTCCGGAATCTGCTTCTCAAAATCTCCGTAATCTTTCCTTAATAATTTTCTTGACAAAAAAGAGGGAAAGGAGTAAATTCAAGGTGGGGGAAAGTGGTGGATTATGTTTATAGGTCAATATGAACATTCTTTAGACGAGAAAAATAGGTTATTTATTCCGGCAAAGTTCCGGCAGGGGCATCAGGAATTCATTGTGACCCGCGGTCTGGAAAGTTGCCTTTTTTTGTTTACTAAAGAATCCTGGCAACAAATTACGGAAAAACTGAATGCTTTACCGCTGACCCAGCACGAAGCCAGGTCTTTTATCCGGCTCTTCGCCTCCGCGGCGCAGGACTGTGACGTAGATGACCAGGGCCGTATTCTGATTCCTAAGATCTTGAAAGAGTATGCGGTTATTAAAAAGCCAGTAACCGTTATCGGCGTGATCGATCGGATCGAGATCTGGGATACGCAGAAGTGGGACAAATTCTATAAAACCGCGAAGCCGAAATATGAACAAACAGCTGAAAAACTGACCGAATTGGGGATCTAAGGCTGTGACTGAGAGCGATTACCATCGACCAGTTATGTTAGAAGAAGCCATGACGCTGCTTAATATTAAGAAGGGCGGCGTATACGTAGACGCTACCATAGGAGGTGGAGGTCATGCCCAAAAAATGCTGGCCGCGATCGGTAGTGATGGAGTACTTGTCGGATTGGATCAAGACCCAGCCGCAATTGACCATTGCCGCGGACTTTTCCAAGGCCACAGGAATGTCATCCTGGAGCGGGTCAACTTTAGAGACCTTTCCTTTATACTTGATCAAAGAAAGATCGAAAAAATAGATGGTATATTATTTGATTTAGGAGTTTCCAGCCGGCAGTTGGAAAATACGCAGCGAGGGTTCAGTTTTTTACACGATGGTCCGTTGGATATGAGGATGGACAACAGCCGCGGATCGACGGCCGCGGAGATAGTGAAGTCACTAGCGGCCAGGGAATTGGAGCAAATTATCCGCGATTATAGCGAAGAGCGGTGGGCCAGGAAAATAGCAGCTAACATCGTAGCCAGCCGCAAAGACAGTCCTATTGATTCTACGACTAAATTGGCCAGTATCGTGGCTGGAAGTATCCCCAGAAAAAAATGGCCAGTGAATATCCATCCGGCGACCAGGACATTTCAGGCCTTACGTCTGGCCGTCAATAATGAACTACCAATTCTCCAGCCGGCTTTTTCTACAGCTATTCGCTATTTAAAACAAGAAGGTAGGATCGTAGTTATTTCCTTTCATTCACTGGAGGACCGGATCGTGAAAAATACCTTAGCTGATCTCGCCAGGGGTTGTGTCTGCCCTCCCAACTTTCCAGTATGTGTTTGCGGGTCCGCCGCGGAGATAAAGATCCTGACCAAAAAACCGGTGGTAGCTCAGGCTCAGGAATTAGCCCTGAACCCACGGTCCCGCAGCGCTAAAATGCGCGCGGCGGAAAGGTTGGTATATGGCGGTACGGAATAACCGGGGCGCCTTACACCGTTTTTTGTTCCTGGTGTTGTTGTTTTGTACTGCTTTAATATATGTCTGGCAGCAGATCCAGGTAGTGAGGGTTGGTTATAGTATCAACCAGTTAAAACTGCAAATCGAAGAACGTGAAAACGAAAATCGGTCTTTACGTATTAAACTTAATAACCTTGGTTCCCTGGAGCGGGTCGAAAAGATAGCTAAGGAACGATTGAAAATGATCAATCCGCCGTCAGAAAATATTATATATTTAGAGCAGACCCAATAACCAATCTTGGTTCTTGGATGAAGAGGTGACCTATGTCCCGCCAGCGCGCAGGTTTGGTAGCTTTCTGTGTTTTGTTACTTTTCTTTGGCGTGGTAGGGCGTCTCTATTTTGTGCAGGTGCTGCAATACCGCAAATTTACCGGCCTTAAAGAAAAGCAATATATCCAAACCGTGGAAATAAAGCCAAAACGGGGTACCATTTTTGATTGCCAGGGCCGGGAATTGGCCTTGAGTATTGACGTTGATTCGGTTTGCGCCTTCCCGCGGCAAATTGAAAATGTCCGGGAAACAGCGGCCAAGCTAGCCAAAGTCCTGAATCTGGACCTGGACGTGATCAGGGAAAAACTCGCGGCTGATAAATATTTTGTCTGGATCGCCCGGAAGATAGAAACAGAACAGGCCAGAGCCATAAAATCTTTAAATTTGAAAGGGGTAGATTTTGTCAAAGAAAGCAAACGTTGTTATCCTGATGAACAATTGGCCAACCAGTTACTCGGATTTGTTGGTATTGATAATGATGGCCTGACCGGCATTGAAAAATATTATGAGGAGTATATTAAAGGTGAATCGAGTTTTTTGATGCAGGGTAAGGATGGCAAAGGCCGGAGCGTACTTAATGACACTGAGACTTGTTATACCAGTAATAACTCCAATGATCTGGTCCTGACTATCGATAAAACAATTCAATATATTGCCGAAAGGGAACTGTCAGCCGCCTGGGAGCAGTACGGCGGGCGTAAGGCCATAATTATTGTACAGCGGACAAAGACCGGGGAGATTCTGGCTTTGGCCGGGAGGCCCACTTTTTCTTACAGTAAGATCACTGAGAGCAGTATTGAAGAGATGCGTATCCGGGCTATTTCAGATTTCTATGAGCCTGGCTCCACGTTTAAAGTAGTGACCGCGGCAGCGGCCTTAGAAGAAAAAGTGGTCAAACCAGAAGATCGCTATTTTTGCGAGAATGGTTCTTATAAAGTTGGCCCGACTATGATCCGGGACCATGAGAAGGAAGGGTGGTTGACCTTTGCCCAGGTCATAGAGCGGTCTTCGAATATCGGGACCGCTAAAGTAGCAGATAAAATCGGCCGGGACAAGCTTTATTATTATGCCAAAATTTTCGGGTTTGGCAACTTGACTGGTATCGACCTGCCGGGAGAAACCAAGGGCTTGTTGCGTCTGCCCAAAGATTGGTCCAGCATCTCTTTAGGCCGTATCGCTTTCGGTCAGGAAATCGGGGTAACCCCGCTGCAGATCCTGAATGCCGTAAATGCCGTGGCCAATGACGGAGTGCTGCTGCAGCCAATGATGGTCAAGGCCATTCGCAACAAAAAAGGTACTATAATTAAAGAATACTCTCCCCAGATAATCAGGCGGGTGGTTTCCTCAGATACAGCCAGAACTTTAACCGAGATCCTGAAAGGGGTAGTAGAGCGCGGGACCGGGTCAATGGCGCAGGTAAAAGGCTATGATATTGCTGGCAAGACCGGTACCGCGCAAAAAATAGATCCTAATATCAGGAAATATTCTGACTCCAAATATGTGGCCAGTTTTGTCGGTTATTTGCCGGCTGATAACCCGGCCGTGAGTATCCTGGTGATCATTGATGAGCCCAAAAATATTCACTGGGGTGGCAGTGTTTGTGCCCCGGTCTTTGCTAATGTGGCCCGGGATATCATGCGCTATTTGAATGTACCGGCTAAAGCGACTTTATTAGCAAGTAACAAAAAAATATAAAGACCGAAAAAGGAATTTAGTATGCTCATAAGAGAAGTATTGGCTACTATCGATGTGAAACAGATATATGGTTCAATTGAGAGCCGGGAAGTGAATGGGGTCACGTATGATTCCCGAAAGGTGCAGAATAAGCATAACCGCTACATCTTTGTCTGCATCGAGGGATTCAAGGAAAGCGGCGCTAAGTATATTACCCAGGCCCTGGAAAAGGGAGCAGTGGCTATTGTTGGCCAGGAGAAGCCGGCCCTGGATCTTGCCGTGCCTTTCATCCAGGTAGAAAACGCCAGAAGCGCTCTCGCTAAGATCGCCGCTAAAATATATAATTATCCATCTGATAAACTTAAAGTGATTGGTATCACCGGTACTAACGGCAAAACAACTATCACGTACCTGCTGGAGGCCATACTGCGAGAAAATGGCCAGTCTGCCGGTGTACTGGGCACGATAGAATATCGTCTTGGCCGGAAAATCCTGCCTGCGCCAACCACCACCCCCCAGGCGAGCGATTTGCAGGAATTTCTGGCTGAGATGGTTAAGCAAAAGTTTGATTACGCGGTGCTGGAAGTGTCTTCCCACGCCTTGGAACTTAACCGGACCGAAGGGTGTGAATTTGAGGTCAGCGTTTTTACTAACTTAACCAGGGATCATCTGGATTTCCATAAGGATTTCGAGCATTATCTAGCTGCCAAAACCAAACTATTTACCGGGTTAAGCCATAACCTGCGGAAAAAAGGGAAAACCAGCGCGGTGATCAATATCGATGACCCGGCTGGAGTAAAAATAATAGATACTCTGCCGGTCGAAGTGAAGGTGATCACGTATGGTATTAATAACCAAAATGCCTTCTTAAAAGGCGAAGATGTGGTATTGGCCCCGGGAAGGACCTCTTTCACTTGCCTGATCAACCAAAAGAAATATACTATCCAACTCAAGCTGACCGGGAAGCATAATGTTTACAATGCCTTGGCCGCCCTAGGAGCAGCTATCAGCCAGGGACTAACTCCGGAAACGATCATTAATGGATTAGCTAAAGTAAAGTCAGTACCAGGTAGATTTGAGCTGGTGGAATGTGGACAAAAATTCACTGTTGTGGTAGACTATGCTCATACCGATGATGCCTTATTTAATGTGCTGACCGCGTCCCGGGAAATACATCCCAAAAGGTTGATCACGGTGTTGGGGGCAGGCGGTGACCGTGACCGTAGCAAACGTCCATTAATGGGCCAGGTGGCTGCTACGTTAAGTGATTTTTGCATTATTACCAGTGATAATCCGCGCAGTGAGGATCCGGAAAAGATCGCCTTGGATATCGAAATAGGGATCAAGAAGGCAGGCAAAACCAATTATGCCATCGTGCTTGACCGGCACGAGGCCTTACTTAAGGCTCTGGCAATGGCCCAACCGGAAGACCTGGTGATGATTGCCGGAAAGGGGCATGAAAACTACCAAATCTTTAAAGATAGAGTAATACATTTTGACGATCGTGAAACAGCCAGGCAGATATTAAATAGTATAGGAGTAACGCCCATTTGAAAAATTCCTATACTTGATTACCCAGATTTTCAAATGATTACACCGATTTTCTCTTCTCTGTTTAAGCTGTGTAATCCGGATTTTAAGCTGCGCAATCAAGGGTTGCTGATTTTTTCAGCGGACTTTAATTTTACATTGAGAGAAGTCGATGGAAAAAATATCTCTGCGGGAAATAATACTTGGAACAGGCGGCGCTTTATTAAAAGGCAGCGCGGCTCTTTATTTGCCTGATATTTATACTGATACCAGGTTATTGAAAAAAGGGAAAACATTCCTAACTCTTAAAGGTCCTCATTTCAACGGCAATAATTTCTTAGCCGAGGCAGTGCAGAAAGGGGCCGACGGGCTGATCTGTGAAAAGGAACCAGCGCTAGAGATACTGCCTAAAGTATCCTTCGTTATTATCGTCAAAGATGGCTTAATAGCCTTGCAACAGATCGCCCATTTATATCGCCGTAAATTCACTATTCCCATAGTGGCTGTTACCGGCTCCAACGGCAAAACTACCACTAAAGAAATGATCGGAAGCATACTTTCCCGTCGTTTCTGCACCTTGGTGACTGCTGGTAATCTCAATAACCAGGTCGGCTTGCCATTGACCTTATTGCGCTTACGCAAGAAACATCAAGCTGCTGTATTGGAACTGGGTACTTCGGCTTTGGGCGAAATAGATACTCTAGCCCGGATCGCCTCGCCTACTATAGGGGTGATCACCTGCATCGGACATTCTCACTTGCAGAACCTAAAGAATATAGATACAGTTTTACAGGCAAAAATGGAATTGCTCGGGAACCTGGCTGCAGCCGGCACCGCGGTTCTTAATAATGATGATCCCGGGCTACAAAAAAAGCTGCATCAAGTAGAAGGCAAGGTAATTACCTTTGGAGTAAAAAACAAAGCTGAGGTATGGGCTAAAAAGGTAACCATTAATGCGCTAAAAAATAAGATCGTCTTTATCCTGGGAAAAGGGCGGCAGCAGCGACGGGTGACCCTGCATGCCATAGGTGAACATAATGTTTATAATGCCCTGGCCGCGGCTAGTGTGGGGTTTGCGCTAGGACTGCCGCTCAGTGCTATAGTCAAAGGTTTGGCAGTTTTCAAAGCAGTGGCCGGCCGTATGAGGATGGTGAAAAAGAAAGGCCTTACTATTCTAGATGACAGTTATAATGCCAACCCTGATTCTATGAAAGCGGCTTTGAATACTCTAAATAATTTCGGCCGCGCCGGAAGAAAGATCGCGGTGTTAGGTGATATGCTGGAGCTGGGTTTGGAAAGCAACAAAAAGCACCGGGAAATAGGGAAAATTATTGGACAATTAGGTCTCGATATGATATATACAATAGGGCCGCAAAGTCAGCTTTTGGCGCAGGCCGCGCTGGCCACTGGTATCGACCAGGAAAAGATACACTGTTTCAGTTCCGGGGAAGAGCAATTATTAGTGACGGATCTGAAAGCAAAGGTGCATCATGGGGATGTGGTTCTGATTAAGGCGTCCCATGGCCTGCATTTGGAAAAAGTAGTAGTCAGCCTTTTAAATAATTGATAGTACAGAAATTTGAAAGTTTCCTATGTTTACGTAATCTGTGTAATCGTTTTTTAATCTGTGAAATCAACAAGTTCGCCGCAGGCGACCTAACTTGAAGTATCGGAATTTCAATCCTATACTTGATTACACGGATTTCCAAAAGATTACACAGATTACCAGCCTAGTCGCTGATAAAAATCTGTGTAATCTTCGTAATCTGTGCCTGTCCCCGCGTCTTTGATCCCGATTTTATCGGAATCAGCAGGGGATAATCAGTTAGCGGAACGAAGTGGAGCCTAACTTGTAGGGGTTTGCATGTTTTATCATCTCCTGTATCCTTTACATCACCTGTTTAGTCCTTTTAATGTTTTCCAATATATTACTTTCCGGTCTGTCGGGGCAGCCCTGACCGCTCTTATTATCAGCCTGCTTATCACTCCCGGGGTTATCCGCAAATTGCGCGCTTTCCATATTGGTCAGCATATCCGCGAAGATGGGCCGCAAACCCATTTTAAAAAAGAGGGGACGCCTACTATGGGCGGGGTGATAATTCTAATTTCCATGATTTTCAGCGCTCTTTTATGGGCGCGGGTTAATAATCGTTTTATCCTCATTGCGGTCGGTGCCGCTCTCTGGTTGGGCCTGCTCGGATTTATCGATGATTATCTTAAATTAGTCAAGAAAAATCCAAAGGGCCTGGCTGCCAATTATAAGTTATTGGGACAGATATTCCTGGCCTTGATCGTGGCCTGTTATCTCTATCTTTTCCCAATTAATTCATATTATACTACCAAGGTCAACGTGCCATTGATCAAGATGCTGAACTTAGGTTATTTTTATATTCCTTTTGTGGTCTTGATGATCGTCGGGGCCTCCAATGCCGTTAATCTGACTGACGGCCTTGATGGCCTGGCGGTGGGCAATATTATTTTTGCCGCCCTGACTTATGCGGCTTTAACCTATGTCACTGGTAACTTCAAGTTTGCGTCGTATTTACGGGTTATTTATGCTCCGGGTACCGGAGAACTGACTGTTTTGCTGTCAGCTATGATTGGAGCTTGTCTGGGTTTTCTCTGGTACAATGCCTATCCGGCAGAGATCTTTATGGGCGACACTGGCTCGCTCTTTTTGGGTGGGACTCTGGGGGTCGTGGCTGTTTGTATTAAACATGAAGTATTATTGGCCTTAATAGGCGGAATTTTCGTCATGGAAGCATTGTCGGTCATCTTGCAGGTTGGTTCGTTCCGGTGGCGTGGCCAGCGTATCTTTAAAATGGCGCCGCTCCATCATCATTTTGAATTAAAAGGATGGTCTGAGCCGAAAGTTGTGGTCAGGTTCTGGATCGTCGGCATTATTTTAGCTTTCTTGGCCTTTGCCACATTAAAGCTAAGATAAGGATGGCGAATAACTCGAAGTATAGGAATTTCAATCCTATACTTGATTTCTATACTTGATTACGGTGATTAGAAAATTTGATGTTGATGATAAAGCCAATCACTGGAATCATTGGCAATTAATCACTGTAATCAGTTCCGAGCGAAGCGAGGACTAACTTGTGAAAGCGAATAGCGCGAATTATTATATTCGAGTAGTTAGCATCTTTTAATTCGTTTAATTCGTGTCCCAAAGGATATATACGTGTTCGCCTTCAGTAATAAAAGAGTGTTAATATTAGGAGCTGCCCGCAGCGGTATTGCTTGTGCCGGATTATTAGTCAAAAAAGGCGCAACCGTGACCATTAGTGATGCCAGCAAAACTTTGGTGTCAACCAGAGAGCTGGACCTATTAAAACAAAAAGGGGTGAATGTACAGATTGGCGGACATCCTGTTTCCCTGCTGTCTGATGCTGATTATATAATAATTTCTCCCGGGATCAGGTCAAACCTTCCTCTCCTGCACCGAGCTCGACTTAAAAATATACCAGTTTTGAGTGAAATAGAAGTAGCTTATACGTATCTGGCCTGTCCGGTTATCGCTATTACCGGTACCAACGGGAAAACTACGACTACCAGCCTGATTGGAGAGATGTTCCGGCAGTCTGGGCGGAAAACCCTGGTTTGCGGCAATATCGGCTGGCCTATTTCCGCGGTTGCGGATAAGGCTGATTGGCAATCGATCGTGGTAGCTGAGATTAGCAGTTTTCAATTAGAAAATATTGTCAATTTCCGTCCGCATATTTCCGTTATGTTGAATATCACGCCGGATCATTTAGACCGGTATCCTGATTTTAAAGCTTATGCTCTGGCTAAGAAGAACATATATATACATCAGGAACGATCTGATTTTGCCGTCATTAATTATGATAACCCTGCCAGCCGGAAAAGCGCCGGCAGGATAAAGTCCAAGGTGATATTTTTCTCTCGGCGGAAAATATTATCCTCAGGCGTGCTTGTTAAGAATAATACCATTTATGTCAGGTTACAAGGACGGCAGCGGAAGATAATCAGGACCAATGAATTGGGTATCCCCGGACCACATAATTTAGAAAATGCCCTGGCGGCTATTGCTTGCGGCGTGCTGGGCGGTGTTGAGCTGGCCGGTATGCGGGAAACTCTGAGAAACTTTCGTGGCGTAGAACACCGGCTGGAACTGGTGAAAACAGTAAAGGGCGTAAAATATATCAATGATTCCAAAGCCACGAATGTCGATTCCCTGGTTAAGGCGTTGGAGAGCTTTCAGGAAAAGATAATCCTGATTGCCGGCGGAAGAGATAAAGGGAGCCCTTATTGGCCGTTGGCTAAGCTGGTGAAACAAAAAGTTAAAGCGCTCATTGTCCTGGGTGAAGCCAGGGTTAAGATAAAAGGTGAATTGGGACAATTGACCCGGACGCATGAAGTTAAAAGCTTGCCAGAAGCGGTAAAACTAGGGCAGCAATTAGCCCGGCCGGGCGATATTGTATTATTGTCTCCGGCCTGCGCCAGTTTTGATATGTTCCAGAACTATGAACAGCGCGGCCGGGTATTTAAGGAAGAAGTACAAAAACTAACCGCAAAAAGCAAGGCACAAAGTTTTAAATAAAGAGAAGGCACAAAGGCACAGAGTTTTAATCAAGATACAAAGGAAGAGCGCCGAATAAAGAAATTTCAGAGGTTTTTGCATGAGTCGTGGACAGTTTCATCATCCGGATTTGAATATGTTCAGTGTCACGGTAGCGCTGGTGGTGTTTGGATTGGTCATGATCTATTCAGCCAGCGCTATTTTTGCCTCGCAGCAGTATAATAATAGCTGGTATTTTTTTCAAAAACAAATACTCTGGGCAGTAGTTGGATTTGCCGGGTTATTTATTTTGCTGAAGGCCGATTATCATTTTTTACAACGTTATTCCCGGGTGTTGATCATTATTTCATTCAGTTTGTTGGTACTGGTCTTGACTGGTGTCTTTGGCCGCGAGGTAGGCGGCGCCAAGCGTTGGATACGGATAGGGCCGATTAGTTTCCAGCCGTCGGAATTAGCTAAAATAAGCTTGCTCATTTATATCGCTGATTACCTGGACCGCAAGCAAAGCAAATTGAGTAAAATGCTAAAAGGCGTTGCCCCGATACTGATAGTTATGGGCCTGATCTGCGGCTTGATCCTGATCGAGCCAGATATGGGTACCAGTGTCAGCCTGGGAGTGGTTTGCCTGGGTATGCTTTTTGTCGGTGGCTTAAGCGCCTGGTATGTGGGCAGTTTGATATTAATGGCTATCCCGTTATCCATATATTTAGTGATGAGCAAACCTTACCGTTTACGCCGGCTTATGGCCTTTTTTGATCCCTGGTCTGACCCGCAGCATGGGGGCTATCAGATTATTCAGTCGCTGATTGCGCTGGGCTCTGGTGGATTTTTGGGAGTAGGGTTGGGCAATAGCAAACAAAAATTATTATACCTGCCGGCGGCTCATACGGATTTTATCTTTCCGATTATCGGAGAAGAATTAGGTTTTATCGGAGCCTTGAGCATTGTGGCGCTGTTTTTTATCTTTGCCTGGCGCGGTATGAAGATAGCCTTTCAGGCTCCGGATCTTTTTGGCAGCATGCTGGCCGGGGGGATAACCTTCATGATCGTTTTACAAGCTATTATCAATATGGGGGTTGCCTGTGCCTTGTTCCCGACTAAGGGATTAAGCTTGCCGCTGGTCAGCTACGGCGGTTCAAATCTAGCTTTTACCCTGGCTGGTATCGGGATACTGCTGAATATATCAAGACAAACCATAAAGTAAAACAGCGTACAGCGGATAGCGGGTAGCGTGTAGAAAAACTGAGAGACTACTTATTCTATACACTATACGCTTAACGCTAAACGCTCAAGAAGGTTTTTCCATGAAGATTTTAATCGTGGCTGGCGGTACTGGTGGCCACCTGTACCCTGGCATTAGCGTAGCCAAAAAATTAATAGAAAAGCAGCATAAAGTATTACTGGTTATTCGCGCTAAGGAGTTAGAAATAAAAGCGGTTTCAGCTGCTCACTTGGAATACGCCACTATCGCCGGTACGGGCCTGAAAAAGAGCCTGGCCGGATTGATCAAGTTCGGACTGCAATTTCTAAAAGGATTTGGCCAGGCGAAGAGTATCATGGCGCGTTTCAATCCAGAGGTCATTTTAGCTATGGGTAATTATCTTTCCTTGCCGCTAGCCATAGCCGGCTGGCAACGGAAAATACCGGTGGTCCTGCATGAACAGAACTGTCTGCCGGGAAAGGCTACTAAATTCCTGGCCAAAAAAGCGGCGGCTATATGTGTCAGTTTTGTTGATTCAGCCGCCTATCTGAAAAATTATGAATCTAAAATTGTATTTACCGGAAATCCCGTACGGCCGGAAATGCTGGCTGCTGGCACCCAGCCGCGTGATCATCAACCCGGCAATATATTAGTATTTGGCGGCAGCCAGGGCGCGCATAGTATCAACCTGGCGATGGTAGAAGCATTGGACCGGCTGGAATCAGTGCGTACGAAGATGACCCTAACTCATTTATCCGGAACAAAAGACCAGGGGCTAGTAGAAAAAGGGTATCAGGAACGCAATTTTAATGTTTCACTGTCGCCTTACCTAAATGATATGCACGAAGCCTATCTGAGAGCCAGCCTGGTCGTAGCCCGTGCTGGCGCCGCGACCCTGGCGGAATTAGCATATTTTGGATTGCCTTCCATACTGATACCGTATCCATATGCCGCAGAGGATCATCAGCGGATAAATGCTGAAGTTTTTGTGAAAGCCGGAGCTGCTAGAATAATCCTGGATCAGGATTTGAATAGTCAAACCTTGGCCAATAATATCATAGAAATGATCCAAAACGAGACCGTTCTGCAGCAGATGTCTAAAGCGGCGCAGAAATTAGCCCAGCCAGAGGCAGCCGAAAATATCGTGAAGGTTATAACTGAAACTACAAGTTCTAAATCCTAATTTCTAAATTCTAAACAATTTCAAAATTCTAAATTCAAATGTTCTAAATAGGGCCTTGGTTTAGAATTTAGAGCTTTGAATTTCGTATTTGTTTAGGATTTCGATATCAGAATTTGTATTAAGACTCGGGGAAAAGATGTTTAAGAAATTTCAGCATATTCATTTTGTCGGCATCGGCGGTTCTGGTATGAGTGGAATAGCTGAAGTATTGCTTACCCTGGGCTATAAAGTATCAGGGTCTGATCTAAAGGAAACTGAAATTATCAACCGGCTCCGGTTGTTAGGAGGGGAAGTGTTTATCGGTCACCGGGAATCCAACGTAAAAAACGCGGATGTAGTCGTCGTCTCTACGGCCGTCGATATTAGTAATGTGGAAGCGACAGCCGCTAGTGGTGACAAAATACCAGTCATTCCGAGAATAGAAATGTTAGCCGAACTGATGCGGCTCAAATATGGCGTGGCGATCGCCGGTACGCATGGTAAAACCACAACCACGTCGCTAGTAGCCTTAGTATTAGCCAAAGGCGGATTAGATCCGACTGCTATTATCGGCGGGAAATTGAACAATATTGGCGGCCATGCCAAACTTGGCCAGGGCGAATATCTGGTAGCCGAGGCTGATGAAAGCGATGGCTCTTTCTTGAAACTTACCCCGACCATCGTCGTGATCACCAATATTGATAACGATCATCTCGATTACTGGAAGTCCATAGACCGGTTGCACCAGGGTTTTATAGATTTTGCCAATAAGGTGCCTTTTTACGGCAGTACCATTGTTTGCGGCGATGATCCGGGAGTGCGCAAGATCATTACCCAGATCAAACGGAAATATATTACTTACGGATTGGCTGTGAATGGAGTGAGTAATTGTGATCTGCTCGCCCATGATATTGAGTTTGCAGGCTTTGGCACCCAGTTTGAAGTAGCCTATAACGAAAGCAATTTGGGGCAGATTAAGCTGCATGTTCCCGGACTGCATAATATCTATAATGCCCTGGCGGCCATTGGGGTGGGACTGGAACTGGAGGTGCCTTTTACGGTGATCAAGGAAGGCTTAAACGAATTCAGGGGAGTAGTCCGACGGTTGCAGCTCAAGGGAGAATTCAACAAAATCGTGGTGATGGATGATTACGGGCATCACCCTACAGAAATAATGGCTACACTGCAGACGGCTAAGATTCTACCTTATCGAAGATTAGTCGTGATTTTTCAACCCCATCGTTTTAGCCGTACGCAAGCACTTTTCAG
>JACRDM010000123.1 GCA_016218565.1 Elusimicrobiota bacterium
CAAAAGCCATGCACAAAAATTGATCTAAAAAAGAAAAATATTTTGGTTTGTAATCTCTTTGATACCGTTTTACACATTTGTGAAATTCTTTCAAGGGCAAGAAATCCATAATTTGAGCAAAAATAATTGCTCCTGTATACATTGGTCACTCCTCTCTGTGGTGAGAAAATAGAATGACCAAAGTATAAAATAGATACCAGCTAAACTGTTACAAAAAAAGAGGTTGACTTTTAGCACTTTTTATGTTATTTTTGTTACAGAAGCCACGTTCCAGGTTACGTTGTTCTTAAAATTGGGCGGCTGTAGCCTTTTTTATTAGGTAAGAGAGCATTAACAGATGAGAACCAGGTCAAAAATGAAAAGTTTTTTCATAGGGTCAATAATCTTAACAGGGTTATTCTTAGGGACTGGTCTTTTCGCGGCAGACTCTATTTTTATGTTTACCGAGGAATTTGACAGCGCTACTTTGTGTGATGTGGCTAGCACCACTGCTGACTGGAATACGGAACAGAAATTGGTTCAGTTATCGGAAAATGCCACCGGCAATACCAAGCAAACCAAAGGCAGTGTAATTGTCCTGGGCAATTATCAATATTATGCCTGGGTTGATTTCCGTCATCGCAATGAAACCTATAGCGGCATAACCGATAATGCCGGACATATCTATTTCCAGAAATTTGACCAAAGCGGCGTTAAGCAACTGACTAATGATGTACAAGTTGACAATGTATACAATGCTCCCTATATAGCTGATGATGATTATTTTTATCCAAGTTGCCCCAAGCTAATAACAGATGGTACCTATGTCTATGTATATTGGGTTTACGAGGGCAATATGTATCTGCAAAGATTTGATACTAATGGCAGCCGCCAATGGAACAGTGGAGATTTCAAGGTGAACGGGGTCTATGTTGGAGGTTTTAATTACGGTTTCTTTTCTGCTGTTCTAAACTCCTCAAACCAACTGGTATTTTTCTGGGATGGCAACTTTGGACTTTATATGCAAATAGTGGATATTTCCGGCGCCGATACTACCTATCCTACCAGAGTTGGAGATTCGGGGCATATTTTGTCGGAAAGTATTAGCCATCCTTCTGCCAGTCGCGATTCCAGTGACAACTACTATGTGGCCTATACCAGTTACGATTATACTAATCACAGTGCCGTGTTGTGCCTTGACCAGTTCAATTCCTCCGGCAGCCAGCAGTGGCATACCCAGGTGGCTGCGGCGGCAGCCTACAGAACCATCTATGGAACAGATGTCGCCACTGATGCTTCCGGGAATACTTATATAGCTTGGGATGATGACCGTATTTCCAGCCCTACTTACTACCGGGACGTCTTCATGCAGAAGTATGATAGTTCCGGCCATAAACAATGGACGAACGATGTCCGCTTGAACACTGATACCGGCGTTGTCGTCCAGCAGTATGCCCGGGTTAGATTGGACTCCACGAATGCCCCGGTGGTTATTTGGGAAGATGAACGCACCTCAGGAAAACGTGATCTTTATATCCAGCGTTATGATAGCAATGGTACCGCCCAATGGCCCAGTGAGATCAAAGTTAACCAAGGAGACAATAGTTCCGTTTACAATATATACGGTCACGGTTTTTATCCTAATATCTCAGTCAATACCACTGATAATACCGCCTATATTTCCTGGTGGGCATATCGCAACAATGATTTTGATGTTTATGGGCAGAAAGTAAGCAGCGCCGGAGCTGTTCAGTCCAGTGATTGGGAAATTACCCAGACGGAAAGCGGCGGAGGATTCCAATCTGCGGCCGTGGCTCAATCAGTAACCATAGATAATACTAGCAGCGATATTCTATACGCTAAGGTATATGCCACCGGACATTCCGACACCAATCAGATGCTGCGCTTTTACCTCTCCAATGACGGAGGATTGAATTGGGTTGGAACCGATAATACTGGCAGCATTTGCACGTTTGTTACCACTGGTTCTGATTTGCGCTGGAAAGCAGAATTATCCACTACGGAGCCTTTTGAGAGTCCCGAGTTATGGAGCTTGACTATTGAATACTTCATTTCCGGGGTAGCTGATCCGTATAAAAAAGTCTTGTATGTTTATAAGGATGACTGGTCATACAATCCAGCCGGTTGGATGGCTGAAGATGATCATACAGAGGCTATGGTTATGGATTCAGCGAATACAGAGGGCCCGGTGGAAGGTTTGCACTGCGTGAAAATAACTTATAATCCTAACATTGCCAGCTGGGCCGGATTTTTCGTCCAGGCCAGCGGTAAATGGCGAGCACAAGGTGGAACAGGCATAGATTTATCAAAGTATTCTCTACTAGTCATTAAAGCTAAATCCGGAGCTAGTAATAGTACTATCCAGGTGCAATTCGGCCTGGGTGAAGGCTTCGCCAGCCCCGACAGCACCTTGATCAGGACCAGGTGGATGAGCCTTTCCACCGACTGGACTACCTTTGTATTTGATGTTTCTAATAAGGATTTATCCGATATCAACGGCCTGGTTATGGTCGTTATGCGAGGTGGGACCTTGCCTATAGTTCCGATATATATTGACGATATTAAATTCATTGGGCCTGGCCCCGCAGCGATCAATGATCTGAATAATTCTATTGGCAGTACACCTGGCAGCGTGAATCTGACCTGGACTGCTCCGGATGGTGATTACACCAATATTAGTTATGTCGTAAAATATTCAGCAAGTTATATCTCCAACCAGATTGATTTTAATAATGCAACTACCTATAGCCAGTCTTGGGTACCGGGTACCCCGGGGACAACAGAATCGCAGGCTATCACTGGCCTGACCCCCGGACAGGGTTATTATTTTGCTATAGAAACAAGAGATTCTGAAGGTAATCAATCAGGTCTTTCAAACATTTGTTATGCCCTTGCCCGCACCTCTGGTTTAGGAATTCTTATTACTGGTGGGGATGTTGATCTTGGGACAATGACTGCAGGAGCAACAAAATCAGGTGGTCCATTCATCATCACAAATATTGGCGGAATACCAATGACCGCCTCTTTGAGTGTGACTAATCCTCCTGGCTGGACCGCTGATAGTAATAACAGCTCCAAGAATCATTATATTTTATTAGCAGCTTTTGGCAGTTCAGAAGATGCTTTTTTTTGGACTGTTGCTAATCAAGTCTTAACCATAGAATCAGTAAAATGTACTCCTACCCGTTTTGCTGGTGACCAGACTGGAGTAGCTGTTCCGGTAGACGCGGTTAGAAAATTGTATATCCGGTTTACGGCGCCGCTTTCACTAGATAGCGGCACTTCCCAGCAGGAAATGATAGTTAATGTGACGGCCGGAGCAGAGTAGATTAGTAAAATTTTTTTTGTTTTTGTTTTTGTTTGTTTTAATAAGGCTTGACTTTAATAGATATTTGCGATATATTACTACTCCTACTAATTTTGAAGGTAATACGCAGTGAAAGGCGGACCAGAAAGAAATGAAGACCACGATTGTAGATAAAGACGAGGTAAAAAAGAAATGGTATCTTATTGATGCCGACGGCAAGGTGCTGGGGCGCCTGGCTTCCGAGGTTGCTTCTCTTTTACGCGGCAAGGGCAAGCCGGAATTTTCCCCGCATCAGGATTTAGGGGACGGCGTAGTGATCATCAATGCCGAAAAAGTAGTTTTAACCGGCAAGAAGCTCAGCCAGAAATTTGATTTCCGTTACTCAGGCTATCCTGGTGGAGAAAAACTTATTCCGTATAGTATTTTGATGAAAAAAAATCCGGAAAAAGCGGTGACCATGGCGGTGAAAGGCATGCTGCCGCCCAATAAGTTACGGGCTAAGATGATCAAGAGGTTAAAAGTGGTGAAAGGGGAAACCGCGCCGGCAAATTACCGCGCTAGCGAAAAATATGAGATGAGAGGTTAGGTACATGGCAGAGACGATTCAGACTGTAGGCAGGAGAAAGAACTCCATATCCCGCGCCGTCATGATTGAAGGACAAGGTGCCATTACGGTTAACGGTAAGATGATGGAGGAATATTTTCAGAAGGATGAAACCTTAATAGCGATCGTGATGGAGCCGCTTAAGACAGTGAAGGCCACCACTAGATACGATATCAGCATTAAGGTATATGGCGGGGGCAGCAGTGGACAGGCTGGCGCCGTCAGGCATAGTATTGCCAGGGCTTTGGATAAAGCTGATCCGAGCAACCATGGCGTCTTGAAAAAGGGTGGATTCCTGACTCGTGATCCCAGGATCGTGGAACGGAAGAAACCAGGTCAACCAAAAGCCAGAAAGAAATTCCAGTTCTCGAAGAGGTAATTAAATACGGCGTATAGCGGATAGCGGATAGAAAAACAAAAACCTTGTTGGTAATCAGCGGGGTTTTTTTATTTTCTTACTATACGCTACACGCTCTACGCTATCCGCTATTTAACATTGTAGCTTTTGAGGACTTTTAAAGTCTTCCTGGTCTGGTATTTGATCTGTCCCACGCCGGGAGCATACCAGGCATATTCATCGCTAGGCTCATTGTCACGAATCTGGTGAAGATAGATTTTGACGCATTTGAAGGTGCCTGCCGGTACGATCAATTCTTCATTGGTAGAAACTATTTCGCCGCGCATTTTGATATTTTTATTGATCCAGGCGATCTTCAGCTTGCCTTCCCAGTCCCAGGCGCTTCCCGGGTTGAGGGGGAACATCATAATAGGAAGCTCCGGGATAAAGACCGAGCTCGCTTCTGGGGTGAAAGACTTGCTGGCACTGATTTTTTTCCAGAAGATGCCCTGGCTGTTTTTTAACACGAAGGCTCGCACTATACCGCGTTTATCCTTCTGTTTCAAGATACTGCAGGTAACTTTATCATAAGTTTCAGCTGGCTCGATAGTGGCGGTTTGGTCGAAAGAGTCATTCTTATTTTCATAATCAGCGATCTGGTAGATCCATTGGCTGCCTGTCGTCAGTGGGTAATAGTCATTTTTATCCGCTCCCCAGGCTGCCGGGCTGAGTCCTAACAGGACTAACGTGATGAATATTTTTTTTACGTTCATGATTAGCTCCCGCAAAGGTAAAGAAATGTTGGTAACAGGACGCTACTATAACATATTTATGGTTGCATTTCCAGAATATTTAGCATATAATTTAATACAATAACCAAATCCAAAATCCAAATTTCCAATTACTAAGGTCAAATAGATTTTCCAAGCTTAACTTAATTTGATATTGTCTTACGTTTAAGAGATTGGTCATTGGTAATTCTTTGGTCATTTGTCATTTGCCTGTCCCCGTGCATTGCTCCCGATGAATCGGGATCAGCAGGGGAGAATTTGACATTTGTCATTACTTCAGGGGGTGGCTCATGATTAAAGTTGGTATCGTTGGCGCCAAGGGTTTTGCCGGGGAAGAATTAATTAAATTACTCCTTAAACATCCCCAGGTAGAAATTACTGCTTTAGCTGATAAAATGGACGGTATCTTCCAGAATATCGCCAGCATCTATCCATATTTAGCAGGCCAGATCGATCTGCCCTGTGAAGAGTTGGAAATAGGAAAAGTAACTAAAAAATGCGATCTTGTTTTCCTGGCCTTGCCCCACAAAGTAAGCCAGGGTATGGCGGCTGATTTCATTAAAGCCGGGAAAATAGTTATTGACCTTAGCGCCGATTTTCGACTCAAGGCTCCAAAAGTATATGAACAATGGTATGAAACCAAGCATTTGTATCCAGACCTGTTAGCTCAGGCTGTATATGGTTTGCCTGAATTATACCGGGAGCAGATAAAAAAAGCTACCTTAATCGCCAACCCTGGCTGTTATCCGACCAGCATCATTCTCGCAGCTGCTCCTTTAGTCAGGGAACGGTTGGCCGGGACTGAATATATTCTGGCTGACAGTAAAAGCGGGATCACCGGCGCGGGACGGGTTTTTGTGCGTAATTTTCTCGCGGCCGCTGAAAAAAACGATAATCTAAAAGCTTACAGTATCGGTATCCATCGTCATACCCCTGAAATTGAGCAGGAGTTGTCCAGGCTGGCAGGTAAAGAGACCATGCTCCTTTTTACCCCGCATTTGATCCCGATCATGCGGGGGATACTCTCTTCCATTTATATTATGCCTAATTGCAATTTCAATACTCAAGAACTTTTGGAGATTTACAAGGAATTTTATAGAGGAGAACCATTCATACGCATTCTGCCGGAAGGTCAATTCCCTGAAACTATTGAAGTATGTAATACGAATTATTGCGACATTGGGGTAAAGGCTGATGAGCGGACCAAACGGATAATAATTGTCAGCGCTATTGATAATTTGATCAAGGGGGCTAGCGGCCAGGCTATACAGAGTATGAACATAGTTTGCGGGTTTGACGAAAAAGAAGGTTTAGTATAGGAATTTGAAAAATTAAGATTACACCGATTAAAAGTCTATCCGCTGATAAAAATCTGTGCCTGTCCCCGCGTTGTCTGTCCGTCCGGTCAGTCCCGATCTGATCGGGACGATAAATCGGGATTAGCAGGGGATAATCAGTTAGCGGAATGAAGTGGAGCTTAACTTATATGAGTAATGACCAAATAAAAATACCAAAAGGTTTTATCCTGACAGGCGTCGCGGCCGGTATTGCCAGGAAAAAAGGCAAACTTGATGTTGGCCTGATCTATGCCCGGCAGCCTTGTACTGCGGCTGCTTTGTTTACGACCAATAAGGTCAAGGCGGCGCCGATACTATTGAGCCAGCGGCATATAGCCAAAGGACAGGTCCAGGCAGTAGTAGTGAACAGCGGCAATGCCAATGCCTGCACTGGTACACAAGGGATCAATACTGCCTGGGAATCAGCCAAATTGACAGCTGCTGGTTTGCAGGTAAAACCAGAGCAGGTGATCGTCGCCTCTACTGGTGTCATCGGCGTCCCCTTGCCTTTTGAAAAACTAAAAAAGGGTATTGAGAAGGCAATTGAGAAAATTAAGCTGTCATCTGCCCGCTGTCATCTGTTATCTGATTTCAGCCGGTCCATCATGACTACTGACACTATTCCTAAGATCGTCTCGGTCAACTTCATGGCGAGCGGGAAAAAAGCCATGATTACCGGCGTCGCCAAGGGTTCCGGTATGATCCATCCCAGTATGGCTACCATGTTGGTTTTTATTATGACTGATGCAGTTGTAGGAAAAGATTTTCTCAAGATAGCGTTAAAAAATAGCGTTGAGCAATCTTTTAATATGCTGACTGTGGATGGCGATACCAGTACCAATGATATGGTCCTGGTAATGGCCAGTGGCCAGGCTGGAAATAAGAGCATTATGGTCCAGAGCCGGGACAGCGAGGTTTTTGCCCAAAAACTGCGGCAGGTAAGTCAGGGATTGACCAAAATGATCGCCCGTGATGGAGAAGGTGCGACTAAATTAGTTGAAGTAGTAGTCAACGGGGCCAGGGATTTCACCGCGGCTAAAAAAGTAGCTATGGCGGTAGCTAAATCCAGCCTGGTTAAAACTGCGCTCTTTGGTAATGACCCTAATTGGGGCAGGATCGTCGCGGCCATAGGATATAGCGGAGAGAATATTAACCCTGATTCTATTGATATTGCCATCGTTGCCGGCAACAGGAAGATCCACATGTGCCGGAACGGGGTTGACTCTGGATTTTCTGAAACCCGGGCCAGGCAATTATTACGCGGTAAGGAATTGAAGATACTTATTAACCTGAAACAAGGCCGCGCCGCTGCGGTGGTATATACCTGTGACTTTACCCACGGGTACATCGATATTAACGCCAGTTACAGGACATAAATATTAGATATCAAATAGCAAATATAAAAATCACAATTAAAAATGCAAAAATATTTTAATTTTGGAATTGAGAATGAAAATCATTCGAATAGATCCAGTCAGGATAAATCAATTATTGATAAAAAAAGCCGCGGCTATCGTTAAAAAAGGCGGGGTGGTGATATTTCCCACTGATACAGTGTACGGGATCGGCTGCCAGGCGGATAACCTTAAAAGCATAAAGGGTATTTATCGAATTAAGAAAAGGGACAGCAGGAAACCTTTACCGGTACTGATAGCGGCGCAGCGTCAATTGCCGGATCTGCAAGTCGTGATCACCCGGGAAGCGAAAAAACTGATGGCTAAATTTTGGCCAGGGCCGTTAACTCTGGTTTTACCCACTAATCATGGGAAAACGATTGGCGTAAGAATGCCGGAACATAAGGTAGCTTTGGAATTATTAAAGAAAACCGGGCCACTGGCTGTAACTAGTGTCAATTTTAGCAGAGAGGCCAGCGCCAGGACGGTAGCAGAAATACCAGCAGACATTATTAATTCAGTAGATCTGATCTTGGACAGCGGGAACAGCCCATTGTCCGTAGAATCAACGGTAGTGGATATGACCGGACGACGGATGAAAATTCTACGAGCCGGGTGTATTAGCCGGCAGGAGATAGCCAAGGCTGTAAAAGATGTATAAAAAAATATTGTTTGTATGTACAGGGAATGTCTGCCGCAGCGCGATGGCTGAAGCCCTATGCAAGAAAATGCTAAAAGACTTTGGTTTAAAAGGCATTAAAGTCTGGTCCCGCGGTCTGGCTGGGTCAAGAGTTTTGAAAGTACCGGCTATAATCCTGAAATTAATGGATGATGAACAAAGTAACCTGGATACTCATGTTTCCCGCCAGTTGACTACCAAGGATTTATCACGCGCTGATCTGGTCCTGGTGATGGAAGGGTATCATCAGGAGAAGATAGTCGCCGATTTCCCTGAAGCCGCGGACAAGATTTTTCTGTTAAAGCAGTTTGCTGGCGCGGGCACTGGCGATGTAGAGGACCCCATTGGTCTGGCAGAAGAAGACTATCGCGCCTGCAAAGAAGAGATTAAAGATTATATTTATCAATTAATGATAAGAATGTCTTAAGAAACCTTTCAGTTTGCCCGTGTAAAAATATAGGACATTATAGGACCACGATATAGGACACGATACCGGGTAATGTACCTGTTACTTTAAAGTATAGGAATTTCAATCCTATACTTGATTACACGGATTTCCAAAAGATTACACCGATTACCAGCCTAGTCGCTGATAAAAATCTGTGTAATCTTCGTAATAATCGGTGTAATCAGTTAGCGGAACGAAGTGGAGC
>JACRDM010000126.1 GCA_016218565.1 Elusimicrobiota bacterium
AAAAAGACCTTGATTCATTATTGACGCTCAAATTTCAGACGTTCCAAGAATCACAATTTGTTCGCTTTTAGAGTATATATTGACAACTTTACTATATCCAATCGAGATTAAATGATCAACTTCAGATTAACCTCGGACTAGCCAGCCTTAATTACTGTCATATCTATCAATAGCTTTGTTGTCTTCTTGCATTTCTTCAATGGGTTCTTCAAGTTCGTTCTGCTTTTTCTTTTGTATCTTTTTAGCTGGTTTTGGAACATCCAGTTGTTTTTCCTGGCCGAATTTTAAGGACAGGGATAAGCGATGGGACATAGTATTCTCAAGGCCTTTCAGCGGATAGATCAAGGCATAATCCAGGCCTAAATTATTAATGATCCTGAGGCTGAATCCGGTAGTAAGATTGGAAAACTTCCTGTTCCCCATACCATTAAGGAACCCCGCTCTCAATCCGAACCGATTGTCCGTAAAATAACTCTCCAACCCCAAACCAAACCTGTTTTCTTTGTCACGATGGGTCAATTCTGCATTCACCAGACAGCGGCTGAGATCAAAACTGGCGCCGGTTCTGATTGTAAAAGGCAGTTTATTAGTGTTGTCAGAACTTAGGGCCAGGTCAGGTTGATTAATATCAGACAAGGAGAAGCCAAATCTTACATAATCAAGAAAATACAATATTCCGGCATCCAGTGACAACTGATTAGCGCTCGATTTACTTAAAGCGCTGCTGGATGAATTTGTTTTTATTCCTAGTAATTTAACATTAACGCCAGCTCTGGCCCGGGGCGATAGTTTTTTGCCATAGCCAATATTAATCATATTTTCAGTATAAACTGATTGCAGACTGCGGTAAAAATAACCCAGTCCAAAAGCGCCGATGTTTTTAACCGGCTGAAGATAAGAAAATGAAGAGTCGGAAATCTTGCTGTCCTCATCGGTCAGCCCGACATAAAGCCGGGTGTATTGACTGGACAATTGGGGCATGGTGATGACCCCTAAACCAGCTGGATTAAAGGCCAGTGTATTGGCGTCGTCGGCCAAAGCGACAAAAGTATCAGCCATGCCGGTAGCTCTGGCGTTAAAAGAAAGTAATTCAAAGGCCGCGAAACCAGTGGATACATAACCGCTTAAAAACAACAGAGTAAGGATAATTACGTTTGTCTTGGGTTTCATTTTATCTCCAGTATGATTATTTAGGGTGCGCTGGAAAAAACTCAGTGTCCCTTGATTTCACAGATTAGGGTTCACTATTTAACCACGGCAATAGCGCCATTTTTAATACTTCCATCAATATCTAACTGATAAATATAAATCCCTGTTTCTACCATATCACCGTCGCTGTCCTTGCCATCCCAGGTGGCGACATTGCCTGGCGCCAGGTCCTTTTCCAGGATCAGCGCTCCGGTTAGATTGAAGATCTTAATAGTGCCCATTTTTTGGTCAGGGTTAAAATAAAATATGGAAACATTCTGTTTGGTTGGATCTCCGGGGATCAGCGTAGTGCTGTCTACAGCCAGACCTTTAGCTGGAATAAAAACAATAATTATCTTAGTGCTCAAGGTTATATTGTCAGTACTATCCCGGGCGGTTATGGTCTTACTTTCCATTTTAGTCGAAGATAGAGCGCCGCTGGCCTGGCCGTTAGCATTAGTTGCTGCCGCTGGCTGGGTGATGGTATTTTCAGAACCAGTGGAACTCAAGGAGATAGTTTTCCCGGAGACTGGATTGCTATAGCGATCTAATAAAGTAGCGGTAATAGTGACTTTGCTGACGCCGTCAGCAATAATTTCGGTAGGGGTGTAGGTTAGGGTGGAGACAGCAGGATCAACAGTTAGCGGTGTAAAAGTTACGGTTGGTTGCTGGGTTAAATCAAAAGTATCTTCTGTTATGGTAGCGGTTATTGTTTTTTGACCGGCTTTGGTAGAAGCCAGGAAACCAATGGTTTCTCCCCGGCCATCTGTCTTAGCAGTGGGTTGAGTTATTATATTATTGCTTCCAGTGGCCTTGATCTCAATACTTTTGTCTGCGACAGCATTTCCATTAAGATCTTTTAAAGTAATAGTAATAGTTGTTTTAGTGGCGCCATCCGCGGGTACGGTAGGGGGAGAACAAATGACTGTGGATTGAGTGGCGCTGGCTGTGTTGACTACTTCAAAAGAATTGGTTGTCCCGGCAGTGCCATCGCCAATAACGTCGCTAGGTGTAATTCTGAGCTTAACCGTAGCTTTTTTATTTGGCAGGTCTGCTTTAGTATTCCAGACGAAAATATGGGCGAAGCCAGCAGGTGCAGGCGAAGAAAGCAGTCCGGTGATATTTTCACTGCCTGTCCCTTTTGTCGCGGTGGCCCAGGTAGCGCCTCCATCCTGACTAAACTCGCATTTTATGGCGCAGGTATTACTCTCCGCGTCGATGAGTATATAA
>JACRDM010000124.1 GCA_016218565.1 Elusimicrobiota bacterium
AGACAGGACTTAAGGTGTATGCGGCCTTAGATGACCGAGTATATCAACTCAAGAAAAAAGTTTCTGACAAGGAAATGAAAGCGCTCAACCTTGAACCTGACGAATTTCATGGCGAGTGGAACTATACAATTAAGCCGAGAGATTGATGCAACTTTATTCCTTTACGGCCCCTAAGTATAATCCCACAGAAGTATAATTTCCCTTTTTGGCATCACATCTGTGGGTCATCTTTGAACGATCTTCAATCGCCAAAGGCTCAAAAGACAGACCAGTATTCTTGCGCTTTGGCTCAATCAGATCGTCCAAATCTAACCCCAATCTGCGCGCAGAAAATGGGAACTTATTCTTACTCAGCTAAGAGATCGATTGCGTCTGGCGAAGGATCTTATGAATGAAAATGGCAGCTGTTTTGTACAGATCAGCGAAGAAAATGCGCATCATGTGAAAGAGTTGATGGATGAAGTATTCGGTGTTGATAATTGTTGTGGGTTGATCGCTTTTCAAAAAACAGGTGGATTTGCCCCGATGCTTTTATCATCTATTTTTGAAAATGGCGATAGACGTCGTTTAACAAGCCAAGAACTGTTCGGGGAATATCCTGTTCTGGAAGGAAGGAGATTTCAGACAAGTATTTTAGTTTCGGCTGGTGCATCTAAATATATGCTTAGGAATTTCAAACCTAAGCATGATTATACGGATTTCCAAAAAGATTACACAGATTACAAGTTACAAGCCTAGTCGCTGATAAAAATCTAGGCCTGTCCCCCCTGCCAGTCCCGAAAAGTGGGGGATAACCTTCGTAATAATCTGTGCCTGTCCCCGCGTGTTTGATCCCGCTAATTCGGGATCAGCAGGGGATAATCAGTTAGCGGAACGAAATGGAGCCTAACTTGTTTTGGAAACAAAAGCTGTCAGATAAAAAGAATAGTGAATTAATCTATGTAATCTATACCTGATAATCTGTGTAATTAGGTGTAATATAATGAATATTATACCAGGAGGTAAAATGAAGCCGTTAAAGATCGAAGAAAATGTTTTCCGCATCGCCCTTGGCTTAATTTTTGGTATTTTTCATTTCCAGTTTGTTATTGAATTTCTCTATTTCTATCCGCTGGAAGGAATCCCTGATAATTTTGGTATTGTCACCTATGATGCTCCACTCTTTTTTCTCTGGAAGATGTTCAAGATCCAAGCTCCCTCCTGGGTTTACAATTTGTTTTTTGCGGTTGTCGGCTCGATCATGTATGTAAGTTTTGGTGTTATCCTGGGGTCAATCGTTGATGGTATGATCGGGAAGGTAGCGGGCTGGCAGACGCCTAAAAAAGGAAATACTCCTGAAATAAACAAAAGATAGGCAGAGGAAACTGCGGTGAAAAGTATTGACGGCGTAGCGATCAAGTTATTTACATATTAGGGGATTTATGATAAAATTAAAAGCTTAAAATACCAGAAGAAATTAAAAGAGGAGCGCGGCGGTGAGTAAAACGTATAAAATCGGGGTAATGGGCGGTGACGGTACTGGCCCGGAAGTAGTAAAAGAAGGTTTAAAAGTTCTGGGCAGCGTCGGTAAAAAGTATGGTTTAAAATACGATTTGGTCAATTATGATCTGGGTGGAGAACGATATAAACGAACTGGCGAAACAGTACCGGATTCAGTTCTAGCAGAACTGCGCCTGCTGGATGCTATCTATCTTGGCGCTATCGGCCAGCCAGAGGTCAAACCGGGGATACTGGAAAAAGGAATCTTGCTGCGCATCAGATTTGAACTGGACCAGTATATAAATTTACGGCCGGTGAAACTATATCCCAATGTCTATTCACCGCTCAGAGATAAAGGTCCCGCGGATATTGATTTTGTGGTGATCCGCGAGAATACCGGTGGCATTTACACTGGTCACGGCGGCGTGACCCGGGAAAATACGCAGGATGAAATAGCCACTCAGCTTATGGTTTACGATAGAAGAACAGTGGATCGGTGCCTTAAATATGCCTTTGAGCTGAAAAAGAAGAGAAATAAACAAAAGGCGAAGTATGCTGATAAGCCAATCCACCTTGTTCACAAGAGGAATGTGCTGACTTACTGCGGAGACCTCTGGTTCCGCGCCTTTGAGGAAATGGGCGAGAAAGAATATAAAGAGCTCAAGAGAGATTACGCTCACGTGGATGCTTCTACCATGTGGTTCGTGAAAAATCCTGAATGGTTTGACGTGCTCGTGACAGAAAACCTGTTTGGCGACATTATCACCGACCTGGGCGCGATGATCCAGGGTGGTATGGGAATAGCTGCGGGCGGCAATATCAATCCAGAAGGCGTCAGTATGTTTGAGCCGATCGGCGGCTCAGCTCCCAAGTATACCGGCCAGAACGTAATTAATCCGTTAGCAGCGATCTGCGCCGGCGGAATGATGCTGGAAACATTAGGCGAAACCAAAGCCGGCCAAGCCATAGAGCAAGCAGTGATCAAAGCGTTGGAGAGCGGTAAGATCAAAAGCCTGGCGGCCGGGAAAATGGGAATGGGCACGACTGAGGTAGGAGATTTGATCGCGAGTTTGATTTAAAACCGTTTGTGGTTCATGGTTCGTAGTTGATCTAATCGGTGTAATCTTTTTTGGAAATCTGTGTAATCATCTTCAGAGGATGAAGAGAAGAGGAAATGAAGAAGTATAATGTAGCAGTGGTGGGAGCCACCGGGGCAGTGGGCAATGAAATGATCAGAATGCTGGAAGAACGGGATTTCCCCGTGGCCAGTCTGCGTCTAGTGGCCAGTTCGCGTTCTATTGGTAAGAAATTGAAATATAAAGGCCAGGCTGCCCTGGTCGAAGAATTGACCAAAGATTCCTTTAAGGGCGTCGAGATAGCTTTATTCTCAGCCGGTGGGGCAATTTCCAAAGAATTTGCGCCGGTAGCGGCCGGGGCAGGCGTATTCGTTATTGATAATTCCAGCGCCTGGAGAATGGACAAAGATGTTCCGCTGGTAGTGCCGGAAGTCAATCCGCACGATCTGAAAAAGGAAAAGAAAATAATTGCCAATCCGAATTGTTCGACCATTCAGCTGGTGGTAGTCCTAAAGCCAATTCACGCTGCCGCAAAAATCAAAAGAGTGGTGGTTTCCACCTATCAGGCGGTGAGCGGCGCGGGACATAAAGCCATGGTTGAACTGGCAGAGCAGGTCAAGTCCCTGGCTAAGGGTGGTCCGGCTGAATATAAAGTGTTCCCTTACCAGATCGCTTATAATGTTATTCCGCAGATTGATGTTTTTCTGGATAATGATTATACCAGGGAAGAGATGAAAATGGTCCTGGAGACCCAGAAGATCATGGGGGATGATTCTATCCAGGTGACCGCGACTGCCGTGCGCGTACCGGTTATGCGGGGGCATTCCGAATCTGTGAATATCGAGACGGAAAAACATCTCACCGCCGTGGCCGCGAAAAAAATGCTGGCCCAGGCGCCTGGCGTAATCTTGATAGATGACCCGGCTAATAAAAAATATCCGTTAGCCCTTGACTGCGCAGGGAAGATTGAAACTTTTGTGGGCCGGATACGTCAGGACGAATCCATTAAAAATGGTTTGAACCTGTGGATCGTGAGTGATAATCTGCTCAAAGGAGCAGCTTGGAATGCGGTGCAAATAGCCGAGGAATTGGTAAAACAGAAGATAGTATAAATAGCGTTAAGCGAATAGAAAAACAAAATCTATACGCTAAACGCTACACGCTATACGCCTGGTTCATGATTGTAGGAAACGCCTGCGCAATATTCCCGACAGAGTAGGGTTGGCAACGGTAGTATAGAGAAGGTGATTCATTGGTTCATCGCCTTGACCCCAGAACTAAAATTATCAGCTTGTTAATTTTGTCTGGGGTTATTTTTATTCTCAAAACGTGGCTAGGTGCTTTTCTATAAGAGTTGTGATATAATTAAGTATGATGTAAGTAAGAACTTATAGCCTTTATGTATCAGCTATTTAGTATTTAATGGGGTATCCATTGAAAGGCATGCAAACCGGAGTTAGTTATATTTTAACCAGGGACTTGTCCCAAGCCAGGCAAGATTTGGCGGAAATAGCTACGTGCTGTAATTTTGTGGTGCATACCTTTAGCGAAACAGATTTCTATTATCACCGCCAGAATATGCGGGAGGTCATAAAGCTTAGCCGCCAGCAAGGGCTAGCCGTCTATCTTGACCCCTGGGGAGTGGGCGGCGTTTTTGGCGGAGAAACATTTTCCATTTTTGTCGCGGAAAATCCTGCCGCCTGCTTAAAGAAAAAAGGGAAAATCATTCCAATCGCCGATATCTCCAGCCAAAAGTTTAGGAAATTCATGAAAGAGTGGCTAACTGCCGCCCTGGCTATGGAGCCGGACGTGATCTTTTGGGATGAGCCGCACCAAACAGGAATGAATTATAAAAGGGAAGAGATCAAGAAGATCATTGATTTCTTGGCAGAAATGACTTTAATAGTAAGACAGCATAGAGTGAAGAACGCGATTTGTGTCTATCCGCGGAAAGGTAAATTTGCTTGGCAGTTATGGGAAAAGATATTATCTCTTAAAACTATAGATATATTTGGCACTGACCCTTATTGGCTGCTCTGGAATAAAAAACTTGATTTTGTTGAAGAATTTGCTAAAAAAGTTTATAATCTTGGTAAGAAGTACGATAAGGAGCCGCAGCTCTGGATACAGGCTTTTAAGATTCCCCCAGGTAAAGAACAGGAAATTAGCAGGGCAGTGGAAATTGCAGCTAAACCAGGAATAGGCAATATCGCCGCCTGGAGCTATGATTGCGGCAGTTTGGTGGGCCACTTAAACTCGGCGGATCCAAGACTGGTGTGGCAAACATTGAAGCAAGCGTTTAAGACAGTAAAAGATAGTGATAGAGTGATAGAGTGGTAATAGTGGTAAGTACTGATAACTGTATTATAGAATTTGAGGAATAACTATGTCTGTAAAAAGGTTTGCTCTGATCTGGGCGCCGTGGCGGATGGAATATATCAAGAACGTGGATGAGCCGGGCTGCGTGTTCTGTAAAAAACTGAGGATGAAAGATGGACCGGAAAATCTGGTGCTGTACCGGGGCCAGAAGTCTTTTATTATGCTTAACCTTTATCCCTATACCAATGGCCATATCATGGTAGCTCCGCTTAAACATATTAAGGATCTGGAGAAAATAGATGCTGCTACGCTGGCGGAGATGATGAAATTATCCCAGAAGATGATAACTGTTTTAAAGAAACTTATGCATCCTGAAGGTTTTAATGTGGGTATCAATATCGGCAAGGTAGCCGGTGCCGGCATACTAGGCCATGTGCATATCCATATCGTGCCGCGCTGGAACGGCGACCACAATTTTATGCCGGTTCTGAGCGCCACTAAGATCATGCCCCAAACCCTGACCGAGGTTTACACGCTGCTGAAAAGGGAGTTAACAAAGTAAAAAAGCAGTTGATAAGTTTATAAGTAAAGGCGACAGATCTTGTTTTCACTTATCATCGTATCAACGCTTTTACAGATGTGGAGTATTATCGTGTCCGAAAATAGAATTACTGAGTTTAATCTGCCTACAAAAATAATTACCGGGCTGGGGAGTATCAAAAACCTGGCCGAAATTGCCCGTGGTTATGGTGATAATGTTCTGTTGATTACCGGCCGGAACAGCGCTCGGCAGACCGGCCTGCTGGCTAAGATCAACAACGCGGTGGTCACCAATTCAGAGTTCCGTTTAACTGTCTTTGACCAGATAGATCCGGAGCCGAGTTGTGATAATGTTAACCAGGTGATAGCGACTGCCAAAGAAAAAGGGTGTGATGTTGTGGTCGGACTTGGCGGCGGCAGTGTGATTGATGTCGCCAAAGCTGTGGCTGCGCTGGCCAATAAAGAAGGATTAGTCGAAGAATTCATGGCTGGCCGTGATTTAATATTCCCCGGAATCCCTTGTATCGCCATTCCTACCACCGCCGGGACCGGCGCAGAGGTTACTCCTAATTCCGTATTGATAGACCGGAAGCGACAGGTGAAAGAAAGCCTGCGCCATCCTTTTATCTGTCCAAAAGCGGCAATTATTGACGCTGAATTAACTATCAGCCTGCCGCCAAAATTAACTGCTTATTCCGGTATTGACGCCTTGTGCCAGGCCATTGAATCCTATGTTTCCAAAGGCGCTAATATATTAACTGATGCCATTGCTCTGCAGGCTATACGCCTGGTAAGCTTGAATCTCCGGGAAGCTTTCAAGAATGGATCTAATATTCAGGCCCGGCAAAATATGTTGTCTGCCGCTTTATTGAGCGGCATCTCCCTGTCCAATGCGCGGCTGGGCGCTATTCATGGTATTGCCCATCCTCTGGGGTTGAAATATAATTTACCTCATGACTTGGTGTGCGGAGTCCTCATGCCTTATGTCCTGGAATTCAATCTTAATTTTGCTACCGGCAAATATGCGGCAATAGCTGCAGCTATGGGTGGGTTGGTCAGGGGGCTGGACAAGGAAAAGGCGGCTAATATTTCTATTGATAAAACCAAACAATTATTAGCGGATATCAGTTTCCCGTGGCGGTTGCGTGAGTTGGGGGCTAGACCGGAAGATTTCCCACAACTGGCCAAAGAGAGCATGCCTTCTGGTTCACTGAAGGCAAATCCGCGCCTGGTCTCAGAAGACGATGTGATCAGTATATTGAAGAAAGCCTATTAATAGCGTTAAGCGTATAGCGTACAGCGGATAGAAAAACAAGATCTATACGCTAAACGCTACCCGCTATACGCTAGTAAATGAGGTTATAATGACTGACGAGAAAAAGACTATTTTGGTCGTAGATGATGATCCCTTTATCTCTACTATCATCTGCGAAGCGCTGCAAGGTGATGGTTATAAGATAGAAAAGGCCTCTGATGGAGAAGAAGCTTTAGCGAAAATAGAAAAACTGGTTCCTGACTTGGTCATCATGGATTATATGCTGCCCAAGATGGATGGCCCGCAGGTATGCCGGAAGGTAAAAGACAATCCCCAGATCAAGTATGTGCCGATCATCATGGTAACCGCGGTAACTGACGTGAAAGAAAAAGTGCAATTACTGGAAGGTGGGGCCGAGGATTATATTGTTAAACCATTTGATCTGGAAGAGTTATTAGCCAGGGTAAAAGTGGTGCTGCGCCGGACCAGGCAGTTAAATGTGGAGGTGAACAACATAACTAAATTACCGGGTAACACTGCTATCATCAAGGAAGTTGAGGTCCGGTTGGAAAGCGGCGAGAAGTTCGCTGTTTGTTATGTTGACTTGGGTAATTTTAAAGCGTTCAATGACCGCTATGGGTTTGACTCAGGTAACCGGGTGATCACTGAATTAGCTAAGTTGATGAAGAGAGTGGTAGAAGATGCGGATGTCCAGAATTGTTTCCTGGGACATATCGGCGGAGATGATTTTTTGGCAATCATGCCGGCAGGATATGCCGAGCATTTTTGCATTGAACTGATCAATCGTTTTGATATCTTTATCATGTCAATGTACGATTCAAAAGACACTAAAAAAGGGTATATTTTGGCCAAAAGTCGCAGCGGGGAACTCGTGCGTTTTCCGATCATGCGTTTGCGGATCGCGGTGGTCAGTAACCAAAAGAGAAACTTAATATCCCTGGGACAGATTTCCAGCATTGCGGCCGAATTGAAAGAGAAAGCTAAAATGAAAGATGCGAGCAATTATGTTAAAGATGAGCGACGGGAATAAAAAGATAAGCGCTGTTACTTTTGTTTTTTTTGATGTGGAAACCACTGGGCTGAGCCCGGCTTTCGGACACCGTATTTGTGAATTGGCTTTGGTTCAGTGGCGGGAGAACAAGGTGGCAGCTATCTTCCATTCTTTGGTAAATCCTGGCCGGTCCATCTCCCGGGCAGCCAGCGCGGTCAATGGGATTACAGATGAAATGGTAGAAAAGGCGCCTTACTTCCCCGACCTAGCCGGGGAGATATTACGTTTTATCAAGGATACCATCGTGGTCGGTCACAACGTCAGCTTTGACCTGAGTTTTCTGAACGCTCATTTGCGCGATATTGATTTGCCGGAAGTGGATAACACCAGGCTTGATACTCTGGCTCTGGCCAGGCGTTGTTACCATTTCCCGTCCAACAGTCTGGGTAATATAGCCAAGACTTTAACGCTGCCTATACAGGCCCAGCACCGGGCGCTTGATGACGCTATCCTGACTAAAGAGATTTTTGTCAGATTTATGCAGGATTTCCAGGCTAACGATGTTATGGAAATCAGCCAACTCATTGAATTACAGGGCGGAGAAATAATCGTACCAGCCATGAATAAGCCGGTAGTGCCGACTGCGCTCAGCGAAGCATTGAAGAATAAAACGCCGCTGTTTATTAAGTATGTTACGGAATATGGCGCAGAAATCGACCGGATCATTGAGCCGCAACAGATAAAAGTGGAAGGACGGGAAATTTATTTGGTAGCTGCGTGCCAGTTCCAGGAAACGAACCTGGCCATCCGCCTGGACCAGATCATAGAAATGAAAATATTACCGGTTGTTCCGGCGTAGGAATTAACATGAGCCCGGTTAGACCTTGGAATTGTACGGCTGTTCTATTTAGCAATAAAACCGGCCAGTTTTATATGGGGAAAAGATTTATACGAACTCGAGGTGTAACGGGATGAAAAAGAGAACCATCGCCTTGCTGACCGATTTCGGCTATAAAGATGGCTTTGTTGGTACCATGAAAGGAGTTGTCCTGTCTATTAATCCACATGCTGGATTAGTGGATTTGACTCACACTGTCAGCCCGCATAATATGTTGGAAGCATCTATTGTATTGCGCACTAGTTATCATTTCTTCCCCCAAGGGACCATCTTTTTGGTCGTCATTGATCCAGGGGTAGGCAGCCGCCGCCGTTCCATTCTGGTAGAAACAGAAAAGTATTTTTTTATTGGGCCGGACAATGGAGTGCTCAGTTTTGCCCTGGAAAATGAAAAGA
>JACRDM010000128.1 GCA_016218565.1 Elusimicrobiota bacterium
AAACCATACAATTTGATCATTGATCTTGGAAAGCAAACACAAAATAATTCATGGGTTAATTTCAAGACCTTTGAGGTTGTAGTTAATGGGAAAAGCATCAAAAACATAGTTTATGGCGGTGAGAAAACAGAGTATACTATCACATTAAGCAAAGAGCTTAGTATTGGAATAAATTATATTACCTTAAAGTGGGTAGAGGGCAAAGGGAAGATAACTCTAGAAAAGATAGTTCTGCAATAGAATCTTCTTAAAGCCATCATGATCAACCTGATCTTCATTCACGGTATAAGCTCTCAGACTACCGGCTACAGCAACACTTTCTTCAAAAACATTGTGGACTCCTATCCACTGGCTTAACAAAAGCAGGCAGTATAATTGCTCAAAAAGGTCAGCAATAAGCTGATCCTCAGCACCCGCGTCTATGACCAAGGGCCCAGGACCATTGGCAATCTAGAAAATCAGCCCCAGATACAGCCTTAGCATATAGCCGAGACTTTGCAATACCGCAGTCTGAATAAAAATTTGTTTGCCTAATTTGTTTGCCTAATTTATTCTTGCCAACCAAGCTAATTTGTAGTATAATAAAACTGTCCCGCTAGAGGAGGTGATGCGGGTTTGTTTTGTTATAAGTAACAATGATTACACAGATTACAAGAAGAGATTACACAGATAAAGCAGGTGAGGTTATGAAAAAGACAATAGTGATAAAATTTGGGGGGAGCCTTGCTGTTGACCCCGTCATAAAAAAGGGATTTTTTAAGGATGTCGCCGCGCTTTGGCAGCGGGGATATCATTTAGTCATTTGCCACGGTGGCGGGCCGGAAATAAACGCTATTTTGGAAAAACTTGGACAGAAGCCGAAGTTTGTGAATGGCTTGCGGGTGACTGATGCCAAAACGATAGAAATAGTCGAGATGGTTCTCTCCGGTAAGGTGAATAAGGATATTGTTGGCGCGTTGAACAGACTGGGTGCGCCATCTATCGGGCTGAGCGGCAAGGATGGCAAGTTATTATTGGCTAAAAAAATAAAATTCCAGGCTAATCTCGGATTTGTCGGTGAAGTGGTGAAAGTAAATACCAAAGTACTGTTGAACCTGATGCGGGAACATGTGATCGTCGTGTCATCGTTGGGGACTGATGCCAAAGGACAGACGTATAATATCAATGCCGATATGGTCGCTACCAAAGTGGCCCAGGCCCTGAAGGCTGAGCGGCTGGTGTTGTTGACTGATATTAAAGGAGTGCTGGCGGATGCGCAAAACTTTTCTTCCACTATACCTGTGATCAGAGCTATCCAGGTGGCCGGATTAATTAGTAAGAAAGTGGTCACCGGCGGAATGATCCCTAAAGTAAAATCCTGCCGTGAAGCGTTATTAAAAGGGGTGCGGGAGATCGACATCATCGATGGACGGGTACCCCATGCCATGCTGAAGATCTTAAGCCCGGCAAATAAATTAGGTACCCGTTTCTTGAAAGGATAAAAGAGATGGATCTTAAACAAGCTAAAAATATGGATGAAAAATATATTTTCTCAACTTACCAGCGGCAACCATTGCTGCTCGTAAAAGGGAAAGGTTCCTGGGTCTGGGACAGCTATGGCAATAAGTATCTGGATTTCTTCAGCGGCCTGGCGGTAAATAATCTGGGTAACAGTCACGTCAAGATAGTAAAAGCCATCAAAGCGCAAGCTAGCATCATTATGCATACTTCCAATATTTTCATGACTGAGCCGATGCTGGAGGTAGCGCAGATATTGAGCAAGCATTTCGGTGGTAAGGTGTTTTTCTGCAACAGCGGTGCGGAAGCCAATGAAGCAGCGATCAAGCTGGCGCGTAAATGGGGCAGTGAGAACGGCGAAAAGTATGAGATCATTACCATGGAAGAATCGTTCCATGGACGGACATTGACCACCATTACCGCGACCGGGCAGACCAAATACCAGAAGGGTTTTGAACCGCTGACTCCGGGATTCAAATACGCTAAATTTAACGATCTTGGTTCAGTGCAAAAACTGATTACCAGGAAAACCTGCGCGGTCATGGTAGAACCTATCCAGGGCGAGGGCGGGGTCAATATCGGGGAGATTTCCTTTATCAAGGGATTGCGGGAGATCTGTAATGGCAATAACCTCCTGTTAATTTTTGATGAAGTGCAGACTGGCATTGGCCGGACCGGCAAGCTGTTCGCTTATGAGCACTTTGGCGTGGAGCCGGATATTATGACGTTGGCGAAGGCCTTGGGCGGCGGATTACCTATCGGAGCAATGTTGGCAGCGCCGGCCATAGCTAAGTATTTCAAGCTGGGGAACCATGCTTCCACCTTTGGCGGAAATCCGGTCTGCTGCGCTGCGGCTAAAGCTGTCCTGCAAACTATTGAAAAAGATAAATTGCTGGATAATGCCGCCAGGTTAGGGAAAATACTATTAGAGAAATTGACTGGTTTTGAAGGCAAGTACAAATTTGTCAAGGAGGTGCGCGGTAAAGGACTGATGATCGGTATTGAGCTGGAAATGAAAGGCGCGAACATAGTGGCGCAGGCTCGGGATAAAGGATTGCTGGTGAACTGCGCCGCGGATAAAGTAATACGGCTCCTGCCGCCCATAACCGTAAAACTGAGCGAGATCAAGGCGGGAGTGAAAATATTAGATGGAATATTTTCGCAAATACAAAAGTAAACCAGTGTTCATAAGTGTAAAGTGTTAAGTTAAGGTAAAAAAGCTTTATGATATACCATTCCGCGATCCGCCTCAAGCGGAAACTTTTAACTTATACCAGGAGCGCAGCGTGAATGAACTTGAGTTGAAAGCCACGGTGACCAGACCGGAACCGTGCAAAGTATACCTAGAAATAGCCATCGCTAAAGAAAAAATAGTGGAACGGTCCACGGCCGCATTTAGCCAGATCCAGAAGGTAGCTGTTTTGCCTGGTTTCAGGCAGGGCAAGGCGCCGGTTGACCTGGTGCGGAAGAATTTTGCCAAAGTGGCCCGCGCTGAAATGCTGCAGAAGCTGTTACCAGAAGCCATCGAACAAGCAGCCAAAGAAAATAGTTTTATCCCGATTGGGGAAACTGACGTGGAAGTATTGGATTTTGAGTTTGACCAGGAATTGAAGTTCAAAGCTACCTTTGAAGTGAAGCCGGAAGTCAAATTGCAGAATTATAGAGGGATAAAAGTAGAAAAACAAAAGCTGGAAGTGACTGACCAGCAGGTCAATGACGCGCTGGACAATCTGCGCCAGCAGGCAGCCCATCTGGAAGTAGTTACCCATGATGAAGTGAAAAAGGGAGATTTCGTGACGCTGGATTATGAAATCTTCCATGAAGGCAAGCCGGTGAACGGGACCAAGGTCCAGAACCAGGTAGCCCAGGTGGAAAACGATCAGCTATGGCCGAAATTCGCCGAACAAATGGTAGGAATGAAAAAAGGCGGGCCAAAAGAAATTAAAGTGACTATGCCGGCTGATTTTAAGAGGACTGAGTTGGCCAACCAGGAAGTAACGATCAAGATAGTCATCAATGAAATAAAGGAAAAGAAATCCCCCGAGTTGAATGACGAATTCGTCAAGGAGCTGGGAGAGAATATTACCCTGGCTGAGTTGAGAGAGAGGATCAAAAAGAACATCGAGGCCCAGGAAGAAGCGCGGATCAAGAAAGACGTCGAGGAACAGATAGTCAACAGCTTGATAGCGGCCCATGAGTTCCCTCTGCCGAACATTTTGGTGGAAAAACAGGTAGATTACCTGGTAAAACGCACGAAACAGTATATCACGCAGCAGGGTGGCACGACAGAAGCTATGGGATTGACTGAGGAAATAATGCGGGCTAAGGTAAAAGCTGATGCCGAAAAGCAGGTCAAGACGTTATTGTTACTGGAAGCCATTGGCTACGCGGAAAAAATGGAAATAAGTGAAGAAGAACTTCGTCAGGAAATGGAAAAGACCAGGGAGGCATATAAAAAGCCACCGGAAGAAGTAAGAGAGTTTTTTGAAAAGTACCATAACCATATTATCAACCAAATGCTAGAAGACAAAGTGCTCAAATTATTGACTGACAATGCGCAGATTACGGAAGTGGCGCCGAAAAAGAAAGACAAGTAGCGTTAAGCGTTTAACGGGTAGCGTAGAAGAAAGCTTTTCTAAACGCCATACGCTATACACTAGTATGGAGGTTTTCATGAGCTTAATTCCGATGGTAGTTGAACAATCGCCACGCGGCGAGAGAGCGTTTGATATTTATTCCCGGCTATTGAAAGACCGGATCATTTTTATCGGTACGCCGATAGATGATGATGTGGCTAACTTGATAATTGCCCAGTTGCTGTTCCTGACTGCCGAAGACTCAAGCAAGGACATTTCTCTTTATATCAATTCCCCTGGCGGTTCAGTAACTGCGGGGCTGGCCATCTATGACACAATCCAATTTATCAAACCAGCGGTATCAACAATATGTATGGGCCAGGCCGCCAGTATGGCGGCAGTTTTGCTAGCGTGCGGCACCAAAGGCAAGAGATTCATCTTGCCTAATGCCAGGGTGATGATACACCAGCCGTTAGGCGGGGCGCAAGGACAGGCCAGTGATATCGGGATCCAAGCTAAAGAGATATTAAGGATGCAGGACAAGATTAATGAATTGATCTCCACTCATACCGGCCAGTCTGTAGAAAGGGTCAAGAAAGATACTGATCGCGATTATTTCATGAGTGCGGAAGAAGCCAAGGAATACGGTTTAGTGGATGAGATCATTAAGGAACATAGTAAAACAGTGGTAAAGTGATAGAGTGGTAAGTGGTAGAGTAAAAGCGTTGATAAGGTTGATAAGAAAAGACAAAAGAGTCGTTCGTAGTTTGTGGTTGATCGTAAAGAACAATAGTAGAGTGATAAAGTGATGGAAGGAGAAATATGATTGATCAAGTGAATACGGAAAAAAAGATAGAAATACCTGAAACTTTGCCGTTATTACCGGTAAGGGATATTGTCATTTTTCCCTACATGGTAGTGCCTCTGTCAGTAGGGCGGCAGAAATCGATCAAATCCCTGGATGAAGCTATGGCCAAAGGGCGCTTGATTGTGCTGGCCACCCAGAAGCAGGCGACGCAGGAAGATCCCCAGATCACGGATATTTACGAAGTTGGGACGATGGCGGAAATATTGCAGCTGCTGAAGATGGGCGACGGCACTATCAAGCTATTTGTGGAAGGCATTGCGCGGGTCAAAATCGAGCATTATCTGCCTAATACCGAATTTTTTGAAGCAAAAATAAGGAAAATCGCTGTTCCAGGCACCAAGACTCCGGAGATGGAAGCCTTGATGCGTAATGTGGTCAGCCAGTTCGAGCAGTATGTGAAGCTGAACCGGCGCCTGCCGATAGAAATGGCGATGTCTGTTAATAATTTAGAGAATCCTGATTCCCTGGTGGATGCCATTTGCGCGCACTTGAATATAAAGATTAAGGATAAGCAGGACCTGTTGTCCATAACCGAGCCAATGCACCGCCTGGAGCGGTTGATGGTGGTACTGAACTCGGAAAATGAGATCCTGGGCATAGAGCGCAAGATCCAGGGACGGGTGCGCCAGCAGATCGAAAAATCGCAGAAAGAGTATTATCTCAGCGAACAATTGAAAGCTATCCAAAAAGAATTGAAACAGAAAGATGAATATAGCAAGGAACTGGATGATCTGTACAAAAAGCTCAGAGAAGCCAAGATGAGCAAAGAGGCGGAAGACAAAGCCAGGGAAGAACTAAAACGCCTGGAAAAGATGATGCCTTATTCGCCTGAAGCAACGGTAGTGCGTACCTATCTGGACTGGTTGGTAACTATCCCCTGGTCGGTGAAGACCAAGGATAATATCGACATTGATCACGCGGAAAAGATAATGAACGATGAGCATTACGGTCTGGAGAAAGCCAAAGAGAGGATCCTGGAATACCTGGCAGTGTGCAAGCTATCCGGTAAGATCAAAGGTCCCATCCTTTGCTTTGTCGGTCCTCCCGGTACTGGTAAAACTTCACTTGGCCGTTCTATTGCCCATGCCATGGAACGTAATTTTGTCCGGTTCTCCCTGGGCGGAGTGAGGGATGAGGCAGAGATCCGCGGGCATAGGCGTACTTATATCGGTTCGTTGCCTGGACGGATTATCCAATCCATGCGCAAGGCCAAGAGCAAGAACCCGGTATTTTTACTGGATGAAGTGGATAAAATAGGGCTTGATTTCCGCGGCGACCCGGCGTCAGCCTTACTGGAAGTGCTGGATCCGGAACAGAACCATACCTTCAATGATCATTACCTGGAAGTTGATTTTGATTTGTCTGATGTGTTGTTCATCACCACAGCCAACACCCTGTATTCCATACCGCCGGCCTTGCTGGACCGGATGGAAATCATCAACTTCCCCGGCTATACTACGGAAGAGAAGATCAAGATAGCCAACCAATTCATTATTCCCAAGCAATTAAAAGAGAACGGTCTGAATGAAACGTCGTTTACGTTTAACGATGAGACTATCAAGTCGATAATAGTAGAATATACCCGGGAAGCGGGCGTCCGCAACCTGGAACGGGAAATTGCCAGCTTGTGCCGTAAGGTGGCTAAAAAGATAGTGAAAGAAAAGATCAATAAGACGCTAGATATCACAATGGAGAATATTCACAAGTATCTGGGGATACCCAAATTCCACCCGGATCGTCTGGAAGAGAATGAAGTAGGTGTAGCGACTGGCCTGGCTTGGACCGAAGTGGGCGGCGATACCCTGGCCATAGAAGTGTCAGTGATGAAAGGTAAGGGGAAATTGACCCTGACCGGTAAACTAGGCGAAGTGATGCAGGAATCTGCGCACGCGGCATTGAGCTTCATTCGGGCCAATGCCAAAAAGTATAAATTAAAAGAGGATTTCATGAAAGATAAGGAGATCCACGTCCATGTGCCGGAAGGGGCCATACCCAAAGACGGGCCTAGCGCCGGTATCACCATGGCTACGGCGATATTTTCCGCGCTGACTAACCGGCCGGTCAAGAAGAGCGTCGCTATGACCGGTGAGATGACCTTGCGCGGCCATGTACTGCCGATCGGCGGCCTGAAGGAAAAAGTGCTGGCTGCTTACCGGATCGGGATCAAGACGGTGATCATACCGGAAGACAATAAAAAAGATATGGAAGATATCCCGGATTACGTGCAAAAGAAGATCAAGTTCATCACGGTGAAACATATCGACCAGGTATTTAAGGAAACGCTAGTGAGGTAGCGTGAAGCGTTTAGCGGGTAGCGTAGAGGGAAGCTTTTCTAAACGCTATACGCCATACGCTATACGCTAATCAGGGAGTTATAAATGGTCAAAATAGCAGGCTTCAGAGGATTGCTGTATAACCAAAGCAAGATCAACAGTATGGCGGATGTCATTACGCCGCCGTATGATGTGATATCCGAGCAGGAGCAAAGGCAGTATCGTCTGCGCAGCCAGTATAATATCGTCCGTTTGATCTTGAATACCGAAGCCGATCCCTATAAAGCAGCTGCCAAATTGTTCCGGCAATGGCAGGGCGAGAGAGTGCTGCTGCGTGACGGGGACCCGACTATTTATGTGTACCAGCAGGAATTCAAGATAAAGAGCAAGATCATGACCAGAACCGGTTTTATGGCGGCTTCTTTCCTGGAAGAATTTGGCGCAAAATCAGGGGTCCATGCCCATGAATTCACCCTAACCAAGCCGAAAGAAGGCCGGCTAAACCTGCTGCGGGCTTGCGCCGCAAATTTTAGCCCGATATTTTATTTATATAATGATGAAGATAAAAAAGTAGCCGAGATCCTGAAAGTAGTCAGCCGGGAATTACCGGCGATCAAAGTAAAAGATGACCAGAACGTACTGCATAAATTATGGCGGTTGCCAAGTTCCATGGCGCATCGGCTGATACTGGCGATGAAAGAAAAGGAAGTCTTTATCGCTGATGGCCATCATCGTTATGAGGCAGCCTTGAATTACAAAAAAGAACGGGAGAAAGAGGATCAGGGGAGGCCCGGAACCCATTCTTATGATTATGTCATGGCTATGTTTGTGGCTGCGGATGATCCTGGCCTGGTGATTTTCCCTACCCACCGGTTACTGCTGGTACCGGGTTTTGCGCAGGGTGAGTTCTTACAGAAAATGAGCCGGATATTCGAGCTGGAAGAAGTAGCAGGGCTGCCGTCGATGCTGAAAGCCATGGAAGCCAATAAAGACAAGAATACCTTCGGCGCTTATTGCGGCGGCGTATATTATACCTTTATCTTAAAGCCGAGAAGCAGTATTGATGAATTGATAAAAGAGAAAAAGCCGCTATCTTGGAAATCACTGGACGTAACTATCTTGCAGAAAGTGATCATTGAAAAAGTGCTGGGCGTATCGGCTGATACCATTGCTCAGGAGCAGGGTTTTGCTTATACCAGGGATGAG
>JACRDM010000129.1 GCA_016218565.1 Elusimicrobiota bacterium
AATCATATTAGTTTAATTCTTAAAGGGGAAGGATTTGCTAAATTATTTCGCAGAACAAATAGGGAACAATTAGAAGCCAGACAAGAAGAGAAGAACTATTAAAAGTTAAATTTGCTAAAAAATCTTATAATCCAGTTTTAATGGATTGGGTTAATTCACTCCCAGAGCTAAACATTCCTTGGTGGGATAATAGAAAATTGGTTTATGAGTTTGAGTGAATTTTAGACCCAAAATGAGGGTTAATTATATGCGTGATAATCCCTGTTAAATACAGAAATCGTTAGTAGTCCTACAACTCATAGCTGGTAGTTGGTACTTAAACAAAACCAAGACCCACGCGCGGACCAGCGACAGGATTTTAAACATGATCGACCTGCACACCCATACTTTTTTTAGCGACGGAGTATTGATACCGTCAGAGTTGGTCTACCGGGCGTTGAAGGCCGGCTATAAAGCCATCTGTCTTTCTGATCATGTTGATTTTTCCAACCTGGATATGATCATGCCCCGGATAGTCAAGGTCAGCAAAATATTGACCCGCGAATATAAAATCAAAGTTATTCCCGGCGCAGAATTGACGTATGTCCCGCCTCGTTTAATGGCGCAAGCTTTTAGAATGGCCAAAACCTTAGGAGCCGAGATCGTCCTGGTCCATGGGGAGACAATAGTTGAGCCAGTGCCTAAAGGTACTAACCGGTCCGCTATTGAAGCCGAGGTTGATATTTTAGCCCACCCGGGGAATATTACTAAAGACGATGCTAAGCTGGCCAGGTCTAATAAAGTCCATCTGGAAATAACTACCAGGAAGGGCCATAATAAAACGAATAAGCACGTCGCCAACCTGGCCCATATTTACGAGGTAAAATTGGTCTTTAATACTGATACCCATGAACCCGACAACCTGATGAACGAAGCCTTGATCAAGAACACTTTGACGGCGGCTCATCTCACCACCGAAGATTTCAAGACGATGCAAGAGAATGCTTACCATCTTGTTAAGTTGAAAGAGTCATAAATGGAAAATAAGCCGCTTCATGTAGCCATCCTCTGGCACATGCACCAGCCTTATTATAAAAATGACCTGACTGGAAAATACAGCCTGCCCTGGGTACGCTTGCACTGCGCCAAAGATTACTACGACATGGTTGCTATCCTCGATGAATTCCCGCAAATCCATCAAACCTTTAATCTGGTGCCTTCCTTGCTGGTCCAAATTGAAGATTACGTCAAGAATAATGCTTCAGATGAATTCCTGGATAAAACCCTAATCCCGGCAGCTAAATTAACTGAAGAAAATAAAAACTATATATTGTCAAATTTCTTCATGGCGAACTGGAGCACTATGGTCTATTCTTTCGCTCGGTATGCGGAATTACTGGACAAGAGGGGGCGCTATACCTCAATCCAGGAACTGCCGCGTATCAAACGTTATTTCACCACCCAGGATTACCTGGACCTGCAGGTTCTGTTTAACTTGGTATGGATCGATCCCTACTGGCGCAAACGCGACCAGAAATTGCAGCAGATCATTGAGCAGGGGAAGAATTTCAAGGAAGAGGATAAACTTTTTGTAGTCAAGAAACACCGTGATATCATGGCCCAGGTTATCGGTAAATATAAAGAGCTGCAGGAGCAGGGACAGATCGAAGTAACGACGACTCCTTTTTATCATCCGATATTACCATTATTATGCAATACCGACGCTGCCAAAATTGCCACTCCGGAAATAATCCTGCCCAAAAAAGGATTCCGCCATCCTGAAGATGCAGGCGTCCAAATACAAAGAGCAGTTGAGTATTACGAGAAATGTTTTGGCTGTAAGCCACGTGGCATGTGGCCAGCCGAAGGGAGCGTCAGCGAAGATATTATCCCTTTGATGGTAGACGCCGGGATTAAATGGATAGCTACTGATGAAGATATATTAGCTAACACCCTGAAGATTGTTTTACGCCAGGATTTTAGCAGCAATGATGTTTACCGCGACGCCCTTTATAAAGGCTACCGGGCTAAGAACCAGGATAAAGAGATCAATATCGTTTTCCGGGACAAGGCTTTGTCTGACTTAATTGGCTTTACCTATTCGCATCTGTCTACCCGGGACGCGGTGAACAACTTTATGGGTACCTTGCGTCATATCCGGGACCAGGTCAACAAAATGCCCGGGCCTCATTTGCTCAGCGTCATCCTGGACGGAGAAAATGCCTGGGAATTTTATCCTGACGACGGTGAGAATTTCTTAAAAGCTCTTTACCGGGAACTTTCCGCGGATCCCGAGTTCCGGACAGTCACGTTCAGTGAATACCTGGAACAGAATCCTCCCCAATATAATCTTTTTAACCTTTTTGCCGGCAGCTGGATCAATCACAATTTTGGCGTTTGGATAGGGCACTATGAAGATAATACGGCCTGGGACTATCTTGACCGGACCAGGGAAACCCTGGTTAAATTTGCCTCTTTGCATCCTCAGGAAGAGTTTAAAACAGCCATTGCCAAGGCCTGGGAAGAAATCTATATCGCCGAGGGTAGTGATTGGTGCTGGTGGTATGGGGATGACCATTCCAGCGCCAATGATGAGGAGTTTGATCTTTTATTCAGGCTTCATTTAATGAATGTATATAAAAATATGACTGACCCGGTGCCTGATTGGCTTTATGTGGCCATAAAAGGCATTGCCAAGTCTAAACCTTCCCAATATCCGCTCAGTCTTATTACGCCTGTCATTGACGGCAAGGTTACAGATTATTATGAATGGCAAAATGCCGGTATTTATGATGTTTCTAAAACCGGCGGAACAATGTACCGGGCAAATACCATAGTAAACCTTATATATTATGGTTTTGACCTTAATAATATGTATTTACGGCTTGACCTGAATACTATCTTTAATAGCAGTGAAACTGACGATTTAGCCCTTGAATTCAATATCCTGGATCCTAAACCCTTTAATATTATGCTTAATTTAGCAGGATCCGGCCCTAAAGCGCTTTCCATTAGCGCAGTCCTTGATTCCTCAAACAAGAAGATAGGGGATATTACCAGTATAGCTATAGATAAGTTTATTGAGCTTGCCATTCCTTTTAAAACCTTTAATTTCAATCCCAATGATATTATTTCCCTTAATGTCCTGGTAAAAAGGAAATCCTTCGAGATTGAAAGATGGCCAGCCAGGGGTCTAATATCCTTTAAAGTGCCAGGAGAAGACTTTATTTTGGACTTTTGGGAAGTGTAACCAGCGAGTTTAGCGGATAGCGTATAGAAAGGCCTGTAAAAGGATTAAAACAAGGGCTGAAAGGCCCTTTTTCTCTTATTTAACAACGTCTGATAAGATATATTATGTTAACTATTTGCTTTTCCAGCCCCTGGTTTTTCTTTAAAGCGCTTTATTATAATATTTCTAATTCTCCTTCTACTACATGGCATATATTATTATTGATATTATTTTAATTCAAATTTATGTAATTGGCGCTCTATGATAATAAAAAATTACCGGAGAATCCCGGATCCCAGGATTTTGCCGGCTACCTGCGTATAAGTCCTGGCTGACAGCCAAAGCTTGTTTTGGACCCCGGGTGCAAAACCCTCGGCCCAAATCGTGATCAAACTGAAAACCAGGAAAACTACCAGAAACCAGGAGGTACTAAACCATTGCCCTGGAAAAATACAGGCCTAAAATCGAATATCCATTATTATTACCGTCGAGAAAATGAGGAATTTAACAGAAATGAAACTAAAAGCAGAGATCTGACTGGAATAAAAAAAGCCGGCAGGGATAAATTCTTGTCACTCCCTCACCGGCCCGGTTAATAATCGGATTTAAACGAATTTTACTTCCTTGACCATATTGGAAACTACAAAAACCTTTTCATTGTTGTCATTGGGATCAATAGGAAAAAGCCAAAAACCAATTTTTTTTGGATCGAAGATAAAAATAACCCCGCAGATTTTTTCACCATCAACAAACTCAATCTCCGCCTTACGTCCAGGCTGCAAATGGATCCCTTTGTCCTGGAAGCATTTTTTATCCTTGTAATCAGGATTACCAGGAAAGCTTTTAACTATAAAAATAGCTTTCAACGTCGAAACCCTTAGTTCCATTGCTTTGGCTCCATTAGCAGTAGGTTCTACTAATTCTAGATGAAACACGATGTTAAGAAACGGGGAAAAATTATAGGAAATGCCTTTAATAACCTTACCATCAGCTTTATGAACAACCATTTTTAGCATCGTCCGGTCAGTACTGTCAACCATGCTACACCCCCTCTTTTAAAGCAAATTCAAAATACGAATATCTAAATCCTAAACAGTCTTTTGTTTTGATGTTTGGGTTTATATATTGTTTAGTATTAGAATTTAATATCTGGTTAGAAACTGGCTCCTAAATTGAAATACCACACTCCACTACTTTTTACCTCGGTTCGCCTGGCATAGTCAAGTCTTAAAATGATTGGGAAGCGCTGCATGATGAATGAATTAAGCCGTAATCCAGCGCCAATACTATTGTGGATGTTACCCGCTTTTCTGGACAGTGTCTTGAAATCGTCCCAGGTAGAACCAGCCAACCCATTATCAGTAAAAACTACGGCTTGCAGGCTCTTAAAATAAAGGTCCGGCAGCATGAACCAAAGGTCATAATCAATATTCCGGAAGAGATAGAATCTGGTTTCCAGATTAGCCAGCGCAATGCTTCGTCCGGTAATATCGTCCGCCTGGCTGTAGCCGCGAAGATTATCGCGGTTACCGATGGTAAAGGTCTGGTAATCGCGCCCGCTGGAGTTAACGCCAACCAGCCTGGCGCCAATAATCAGATTCCTCCGCGCCGTCCAGTAGTTCTGCCAGTCGAACTGGATCGTATCATATTTCACGTCGCTGTGAAACAGGTTGCGTCCGAGCGAAGCATTAATATTGACGCGGTGACCGTGCCTGAGGTCAAACAACTCCCCGGTGGTATAATCACGGGTGAAAGAAGCAAAAACAACATTGGCCCGGTCATGACTGCCGAAATCATTCTGGTCCCGGTTGCGGGTGTGTTCATCCACATTGGCCAACCCTGCTTCCACACGATGAAAACGATCCAGCGGATAGGTTACGTAAAAGCTCTCCTGATATCTTCTTACCCGTAGCAGATCATTATTGTTATTGATATCATATCCGGTAGCTCCGGAACCGGTGACACTGAATTGCGGGCGCCAGCGGGAATACTGATAACGGAGTGCATAATTCAGTAAATTGTCAGCGCTGGAATAGGTCAGCCCGGTGTTGAATACATGGTTGCCCAGCAGATCGCTGATTTGCCAGTACGTAGCGCTGGCAAAACCGGCGCCGTCTGTTCCGGCATAAAGAACAAAAATCGGCAAAATATAGTCGGTGGTAGCCTTAAAATGATAAGGATATTTTTTTAAAATAAGGTCAGCTGTAGTGACGGTATTCGTCGCTACTTGTACGGTTGCAGAGCTGGCTAATATCTGGTAACCAGTAGTCTCTACAGCAAGCGTTGGTATAGTAGTAGAGCTTACCGAGATTTGATAGCTGTCTATCCCCACCTTTCCCAGATACAGGTTGGTCCTACCTTCATTATATCCGGTGAGCAACCAGTCTGTTCCGGAGCGATTGACGCAGACGGAAACTAGTCCGGTTTTTACAGCGGTTAGCTTTTGCTTTTGTCCGGAAGTCAGATCCAGCCGGTAGACATTATAAATACCATCATCGCCGCCTATATAATAGAGCTGTTGACCCTGCGCCTCCAGAAACGGAGCTGACTCTTCCCTCCCTGAAGCAGTTATTCTTTTTGTTTCATTGGTTTCCAAATTTAACCGGTAAAGATACCTTATTTTTTCCCGCTCGCTGACATAGACAACCCCTTTCCCGTCATTAGTAAAAAGCGGATAGGTGTCATCGTAAGTATCATTGGTAAGCCGGGTCAAATTCTTGCCGTCCAGAGCTATTTGATAAATATCGCTATAACCTTTTTTTAATCCGCTGAAAATAATCTTTTGCCCGTCAGGAGAGAAACTGGGAGACGTCACTTCATCCAAAGCGACTTTGATCCGGGCGAGGCGATGGCGGGAAAAATCATAAATAAACAAGTGTTGTTGCTGAAGTTTTTCGGCGCTGAAGACAAGGCTTTGAGAATCCGGGGAAAACGAAAAAATATTCCCTTCAAGGCTGATATTATCAAACCTCTTGCGCTGGAACCAATTCAATAATGTGCGCGGCCTACGGCCGTCTGGATCAGCCTGGAAGAATTCGTAATAATCCCGGCGATCGGTGAGAAAAACTATTCTTTTCCCGTCGGGAGAGAACCGTCCCTGCTGATTGGCATAGCCCCGATCCGTGATCTTAACGCCATACTCGCTAACGGTTTTTTTATCCTTAACCGGGTTGGCATATTTTACTTTCAAATAAGCTTCCCATTCCTTATTCAGTTTGAAAATATCCTTTTTTAGCGCTGTCCCAAGGACACTGGAAATATCATAGGAATCTTTCAATAAATAAAGCAGATCGCTGATCTTGCCAGGTCCATACTTTTCAGCTATATAGGATAAGGCGCTATGCCCTTCATTATAGGCCAGGCGTATCTGGTTAGATTGCAGATGGTCAAAGCTGCCTAATTTATGCAGCGGTATAATATTATTATTTATCACCGCGTCCCGGATGACCATTTCATCACCGATATCATCAGGCGCTGACTGGTATTCGCTCAAGCCCTCAATGAACCAGAGGGGATAAAACAAGCTTTTAAACAGATAGATGGAGCGCCAGAAACGGCCGCCAAAAAAGAATTCAAAGACCAGAGCATGGGTCATTTCATGTTCAATAACGTGAGTCAGCCATTTGTCACTGCCATTCAGCGGCACGACGAAACGGTCCTTGAAAATTTCCGTAAAACCGCCTACCCCTTCTCCGCCATCGCCGATATTGTTCTGTTCGAAATCATTGTGGGTGGCGTAAAGGAAAAAAGGGATCTTCTGTACCGGTTCGATATTGAGGTTCTTGGTGACTTTCTGGTACCCGTTTTCCAGTATCCGGACAACTTCTTCGACCACAACCTCATTTCCCAAATAGTAATGGACGTAAAAATGCGGCGTTTCCATGACCTGCCATTTAAAATCCTGGACAATAGTTTTATTCTGGCCAAAAGCGGCTAAAGCGGGACTAGCCAATAATAAAATCATTATCAGTGACAGCAACAATCTTTTATACATAAGGGCTCTTATATTCTTAATCTGTGTAATCTTCCTTTAGTCTGTGCAATCATTTTACTCTTTCTGCCTGAACTTCGCTAATTGGTCTCCCAGCACATCTCCAAAGGTTACTTTCTGCTCACTAGTTTTGGTATATTTAGCTACTGTTTCTTTTTTTACGCCTTTTTCATATTCCTTGATACTCAAGCTTAGCTTGGCTTCTTCAGCGTCTATTTTGACGATCTTAGCTGTCACTATTTGCCCTACTTTGAATGGGGCGGTAGGTTTTTCCACAAATTCACCGGTGATCTGGGAAATATGGATAAACCCTCTCAGCTGCGGACCGACTTTTACCACTAATCCCTGCTCCACTATCTCCGTGATCTCGGCTTCAATAATTTCTCCAACTTTATAACCCGCGGCCGGATTCTCCTGTAATTGTTTAAAACCAAGTGACAGTTTTTCTTCCTTGGCGTCCACTCTCAATACCAGCGCTTCTATTTTATCATTCTCTTTTAATATTTTCTTGGGATGGCTTATTTTTTCCTGCCAGGAAAGATCACTTACATGGATCAAACCTTCGATCCCGTCTTCTAATTTAACGAAGGCGCCAAACGGCGACAGGTGGGAAACTACGCCGGTTACCCGGGACCCTGTTTTATACTTTACGGCGGCATTAGCCCAGGGATTTGGCTGGATCTGTTTTAGGCCAAGTGATAATTTTCTTTTTTCCTCTTCGCTGGCTAACACCTTAGCCTGGACCACGTCCCCCACTTTCATTATTTTTGAAGGATGTTTTACGTATTCTACCCAGGACATCTCTGACACGTGTATCAGGCCTTCTAGTCCCTCTTCTAATTCCACGAAAGCTCCGAAATCAGCCAGCGACACTACTTTTCCGGAAACCACGGCCGCCACCGGATATTTCTGTTTTACGCTCAGCCAGGGATCCTGGCTCAGCTGTTTTAAACCCAGGGCAATCTTTTCATTGATCCGGTCCACCTGCAGGACTTTGACCTCAATTTCTTCTCCCCCTTTCAGGATATCGCTTACTTTCTTCACTTTACCCCAACTGATATCATTTATATGCAATAATCCTTCACTGCCACCTAAATCAATAAAGGCCCCAAATTCGGTAATATTTTTGATCCATCCTTTTCTTACTTGCCCTTCCTGCAATTCGGCCCAAAGTATTTCTTTCTTGTGGCGCATTTCTTCTTCTAAGATCACTCTTTGGGACACTACTACGTTCATTTTCATCCGGTCAAATTTAATGATCCTGACCCGCACTGCCTGGTCGATCATGGTAGCCAAATCCTTGATATAGGACAATCCCACCTGGCTGGCCGGCATAAATACTTCGTTATCGAACACTGCCACATTAACGCCGCCTTTTACTTTCCTTTTTATTACTCCATCCAGGATGGCATTCTGTTTATAGGCTTGCTCTAATTTATCCCAGCGCCTGATTTCCCGGGCCTGTTGGTAGGAAAGAAGCGCTTGTCCTGATTTTGATTCCTTCCTGACTAAAAGCACTTCTAGCGAATCGCCAATTTTGAAATCCTGCTCGTCTTTATCAAAATCGTTGATCGGTATCAAACCCTCGCTTTTTAAGCCGACAGCTACTACCAAGCCGTCCTTAGTAATACCCACAATCTTACCGGTGACAATATCACCTTCCTGGGAACGTTCTTCGCTCGTTTTCAGAGCTTCTTCCAGCCAATTGTTCTGCCTTTCCATAAGGCCTATGATTCCTCCGTTAGTTTTATTCGTGCGATCACGTCTTTTATGATCCAATCAGGAGTAGATGCCCCGGCCAAGACCCCCACGCTGCTAGTATGTTTCAAAAAATTAGTATCCAGATCCCCGGCCTGTTCTAGATGCCGGGTAGGCTTGCCCAGGTCCTGACATAATTTCGCTAACCGCTTGGTATTAGCACTGTTGTATCCTCCGATGACGATAATTTTTTCTACCTCTTGGGCGACGCGCAAGGCTTCTTCCTGCCGCTTCTGGGTAGCATCGCAAATAGTATTAAATATCTTCAGGCGCTCGGCTTGCTGTTCCAGGTCCAGGCATATTTCCTTAAATTTTTCCACTGATTGCGTTGTCTGAGCGACCACCCCGACCTTCTTAAACCGTGGCAAGTTCCTGGCCGCGTCCAGGTTTTCTATGAGGATAACCTTTTTACCGGCATAGCCAGTAATAGCTTTGACCTCTGGGTGTTCTTTATCGCCGACAATAACAATGTCATACTTATCTTTTTTAAGTTTTTTCACGATCTTTTCTATTTTCTTTACGAATGGGCACGTCGCATCCACTATCCCGACCCGTTTTTTCTTTAGGTGCTTTAAAACCAAGGGGTGCATGCCATGCGAGCAGACTATTACTATGCCGGAGCGGACTTTTTGCGGCCTGGAGATATCGATAATACCCTGGCCTTTCAATTCCTGGATCACTTGAGGATTATGAATCAGCGGCCCTAAGGTGGATATTTTCTTGTTTTTGTTTTCCGCGGCGGTTTCCAACGCCAGTTTAACCGCGCGTTTGACGCCAAAACAAAAACCCGCGTGTTTAGCCAATACTATTTTAATCATGACTAGGCGCTTTTAAGGTGGCAATCTCGCTCATAATTTTCGCGCTCATTTCCCGGTATAGGTCTTTAGACTTTTCACGCTGGTAATAAGCGCTGAAATCGATTGGTTTGCCAAAAGTTACGATGAGCGGATGGAAATGTAAAAACCAGCTGCCCCTGGGTAATACCTCTCGTGAACCATAGACATAACAAGGTATGACCGGAACCCTGGCCCGGTATGCTATCAAACCAACTCCAGGTAATGGTTTTTGCAGATTCCCGTCACGGCTGCGGGTCCCTTCGGGGAAAAGCACGATAATTTCTTTTTCTTCCAGCCGGCGGAATATATTTTTAAAAGCAGCCGGATCTCCGCCACCGGAACGTTTCACCGGGAAAGCATGTACCCTGGTAAGAAACCAACCCAGCACCGGCACAGTAAACAAGTCGTGGCGCGCCAGATAGTGAACCGTCCGTTTTACGGCAGAGCCTACTAACGGCGGATCAATAAAACTCTGGTGATTAGCGCAGATCAAGACCGGCCCATCTTGGGGAATATTTTCCGCACCCACGACTTTTCTCCGGAAAACTATTTCAAACAATAGCTTAAAAAAACTATGCCCTAAAAAATACAACATTTTATTCGCTTTCTTTTGCTTTTCTATACGCTACCCGCTATACGCTTTATCATTATATTCACCACTTGCTCTGGTGTCAACCTGCTGGAATTGATGACCATACTGCCCCGGGCTTTTTTCAGCGGACTCACCTGGCGTGTCTGGTCTTTATGGTCCCTTATTTTAAGCTCTTTCAATATCTCTTTTAAATCAACCTTTACGCCGCGCGCCATGAATTCCTGATAGCGCCTCCTGGCTCGTTCCTGTGCCGAGGCCTCCAGATAAAATTTAAAATCTGCCTGCGGGAACACTTTGGTCCCGATATCGCGCCCTTCCATCACTACGCCGCCATCCTGCCCGATCTTTTGCTGCAGCTTCACCATGATCTGCCGTATCTGCGGATGGTCAGCAATATAACAGATGTTGGCCGTCACCTGGGGTGTACGGATAACTTTGGTCACAGGCTTACCATCCATAAATAATTTCATCTGGTGACTGTGTTTTTTAAAATACAACTTTGTTTTTTTAGTCAGCGACATTAATTTACAGTCATCACTCAGTGCAAAACCGGCCCGCATCGCCTTCCAGGTGATAGACCGGTACATGGCCCCGGAATCTATATAAACATAGTCCAGTTTTTCAGCCAGCATCTTGGCAATGGTGCTTTTTCCTGCTCCGGCCGGCCCATCGATAGCAATAATAAAAGGATTTTTTATCACGAGGTGTTCTTTCTTAATAATTTTTCAAAACCTGGAAAAGAGGTATTGCTACAAGCCGTGTCTTTGATTTTGGTTTTTCCTTCAGCCATTAAAGCCGGTTCGGTATTATTTTACTTAAACATCCGATCCCGTGTTTGTTTAGCTTGAGCAAAAAAGCGAAACACTTCTTTTCTCTTATTTGCCTGGAGCGCGCTGAGCATGCGCCTGGTCAGGCGATTAAACTCGCCGATAGTCTTAATGATCTCTTCTTTATTCATCAGGGAAATATCCGCCCAGATCTCAGGCGTTGAAGACGCAATACGAGTCATATCCCGGAACCCGCTGGCAGTAAGCTTAGCCGTGTTCTTGTTCTTCCGGTCCTGCTCTTGCATAAAATTGACTAAGTTAGCAGCCAGTAAATGAGGTACATGGCTGGTCACCGAAACAATGCGGTCATGCGTCTGCGGATTAAGAAGAACGACGCGGGCTCCAGTTCGGCGGATAATATGATGCAATCCGGCTAAATTTTTAAGGGAGGTGTGCTCTGCGGGAGTCAACACCCAGACCGCTTTTTTAAACAAGTGGCTTTGCGCATTGCTAATACCAGCCTGTTCACTCCCCGCCATAGGATGGCCGCCAATAAAATGGACCTTTTGATGACGCAGTATTTTTTCAACTTCATTTAGTATCGGGGCCTTCACACTTCCTACATCAGTAATAACGCAACCTTGTTTCAATGCCGGTAATATTTTTTTGATTGTAGGAGCGATCAATCCGACCGGCGTGCAAACCACTACCAGGTCAGCTTCTTTGACTCCGGCCTGGAAATCAGTAAATAATTCATCTATGGCTCCCAGTTTCTTAGCCTTCTTTAATTTGGCCGGATCCCGTCCGACACCGATCACTTTGACCACCGCCCGGCTTTTTTTCAAAGCCATTCCCAGTGATCCTCCGATCAAACCAACACCTATAATTGCAACTGTTTTTATTTTTTGCATATTTATTCTCTCTGGCGTATAGCGTTTAGCGTATAGAATTTTTGTTTTGTCTATCCGCTGTACGCTATCCCTTAACGCTATTTATATCGTTCTTCCCACCGCTTTTAAAACCGGGTTTGTGCTGTTATTCTAAATTATTCTTTTTAAACTCATTAATAATCTCATTAAAACCACCCGGGCAGTTGTTAGGACTGAGCCGACTGTTGTATAAAAAATCCCACGCCTTCCAAGGGGCAACTATTTTTGAACAGGAATTCAGCTTCGCTTAAATCTCAAGTATAGGAATTTCAATCCTATACTTGATTACACGGATTTCCAAAAGATTACACAGATTACCAGCCTAGTCGCTGATAAAAATCTGTGTAATCTTCGTAATAATCTGTGTAATCAGTTAGCGGAACGAAGTGGAGCCTAACTTGTTTTTAGCTTTTTCCAACCACTCTTTAATAACTGGTTTATCTTCCATATAATATTTTTTCCTCATTCAGGATTATCTTTATGAAATCATCACCCTTAGCCAACCGAATCGCTATCCCTGGCCGGCTCCCCGTACGCACACGAACCAAAAAGTATAATCTTCTCCGGCTTGTACTCTCTTCTAATCTTATCAGTAATTCTGTCCAAAACTGTTTTCGCGCTTTTTCTCATACAAAGCCTCTTTTTCCTCTCTGGAAAAACTTCAATGATAAGCTATTTAATTTGAAAATTTGAAGTCTTAAAGCTACGGGATCTGGTACTGTTCCCTTCGTTACTCTCACTTTATTTTTTCGTTCACCGTACTATTAATAACAATCTTTTGTGCTATTCTATTTTCCATGCTTTCTCAAATATGCCATACCTTTCTTAGTCAAACGGTATTTCTGCAAACGGCTATTGGGTTTATCAGGAATTGTTAACTCAATTCGTTTCTCTATTAAAAGTTCGCGGATCACCTTATTGAGCTGACCTGAAACTTCTTTTTGACCAAGATGAAGGGATATTTCTGATTTACTCTTTGGACCATTTTTTAACGATTCTTGTATATACTCATCAAGTGACTCTGGCTGTGACTCTGGCTGTGACTCTGGCTGTGACTCTGTTCTTTTTAATGGTTGCTTCCGCCATATCGTTAAAATAAAAAAACCGTTTTCTAAACGAAATACTGGCGGCTTTAAACCTGCTTTGCGGCAGTTAGCATACATATCAACTGTTCCAGTGCCGGCTTTTTCGATGTATTTCGTAAGGAAAAACGGTTCCGCAATCAGTGGATTGCCGGGTTGAGACGAATGCGGTTGGCGCAGGCTTTCGATAGTCAGCGATGGCGGTAAAGTTCCCGGATTCCATATCTCCAGCCGGTCAGCAAAAAGCATGACTTCAACACTGGCATTACTGGTGTAATCACGATGAGCTACGGCATTGACAATTCCCTCTGCGACCACTTCCTGCGGAATGTCATATTCAACCGGCGCTTGCGGACCATGTTCACGGGTTCCCACAAAGCGATTTAATTTTGACATTACAAAATCAACTGATTGATCAACCAGATCAAAAACCGTTCCTTTATAAATTTGGTAAGAAAGAATGGGTTTAAGTTTTTTCGTCCCATGAAAATGCATGCATTTCACTTCGGAAGTGACAAGGAAACGCTGGGGTTTAATCCCAAATAATAAAATTGCCGCATGATTCGGCTTTCCTTTATCAAGCAAATCTAAATGGGTCAATACGTCAACAACGGGGGTTGTTTCCGATAAAGCGTAATCACGAGCGTTGCGCGCCCGGGAAAGAAACCACCGAATTTTATCTTCCGAAATATCAGAAATCTCTGCATTGGGGCATGCCGTAGCGTCAAACGGTCCGGTAATAAGCCGACCGGTACCGATAAGGTATTGTACTAAGCTCGCATATACCGCTGAATGGAGTTCAGTCGTGGTATTAAAACGCCGCCGAATCAGTTGGTCCCCCGCCAAACGAATCAACCCACGCATTTTAGGATGACGGCCTTCATCACTATCACCTTTGACAAATATAAACCGAGGTTTGCCAAGTTGTGTAGCCGAAAGAAACTCTATATGCGTAGAAGACATCCCTTTACTATTTTCAATACCATATTGGCTGCCAAATAGTCCAAGATGAATATCGCTGCGTTTAACTTCATCCAAGTACACTTCGTCGGCACGATTATCGGCGGCAGGCACATCCTCAAAAATAAACACTTCAAAGAAACGACTCAATAACGTATCACCATAAATATAACTCTTCAGCGCTTTGCGCTCTTCTTTAAACTCTTTTTGAACACTGCTAATAAATATTTTGTATTTCATATCTGTAAATCCAATTTTATTATAATATTCTCCCTACCGCTTTGGCTACAGCTTTAAGTTCGCGCATCATGGTTTCAAAATCATTCGGCAAAAGTGACTGCGCGCCGTCACTGAACGCTTTTTCCGGTTCAGGATGCACTTCAATCATTAGCCCATCGGCGCCGCAAGCAACCGCTGCTTTGGCTAGCGGCGCTACGTATTTGCGCACGCCGGTACCATGGCTCGGATCCACAATGACCGGTAAATGGCTCAGTTCCTTGATCACCGGTACGGCATTCAGGTCCAGCGTAAACCGGGTCGCATCTTCAAAAGTCCTAATGCCCCGCTCACAAAACATCACGTTATAATTACCGCGGGATAAAATATATTCCGCGCTCATCAGTAATTCTTTGATCGTAGAAGACATACCGCGTTTTAACATTACGGCTTTTTTACTCTGCCCCACTTCTTTGAGCAGATCAAAATTCTGCATGTTGCGGGCGCCGATCTGCAAAATATCAGCGTATTTAGCGATCATTTCCACCTGCCGCGTATCCATGACCTCAGTGACGATCAACAGGCCGGTGATCTTCCTGGCTTCGGCCAGTAATTTCAGCCCTTTTTCACCCAAACCCTGGAAAGCATACGGTGAAGTCCGCGGTTTAAAGGCTCCGCCGCGCAGAATCACTGCCCCGTCCTTTTTCACCTGTTTGGCTATATCGATCAATAAGTCTTTTCTTTCTACCGAACAGGGACCGGCCATAACGACGATTTTATTGCCGCCGATCTCCACCTTGCCAATTTTAATTACTGTTTTTTCTTTTTTGAATTCCCGGCTTACCAGTTTATATGGTTTAGTGATCGGAGTGATCGATTCCACCGTGAACATCGCTTCGAATATATCCCTGGCCAGTATAGCGTTTTCCCCGATGACCCCAATCACCGTTCTCTCCTTACCCTGAGAAGTGTGCGGAGTAAATCCAAGTTCCTTTATATTTTCTACGATATGATCAATGCCTTGCTTAGTTGTACCTGGCTTGAGGGTAATGAACATTTTTTATCTTCCATCTCTTTTATTTTTATTTACGTCTATATCTTTACAGCTCGCTGGGCTTCGAAGCATTGCTACTACACCTTTACACCTCTACAGCTGTTTCTTTAAAGTCGTAATGAATCTTTTGTTTTCTGCCGGCAAGCCGATCGTCACCCTGATACAGGTAGTGAGCCCGTATTCTCCCATGGGCCGGACGATCACGCCGCTGGCCAGCAGTTTTTTACTGATCTCTCCAGCTTCACGTTTCAGGTCGATCAGGATAAAATTAGTGGCGCTGGGGATATAAGTTACCGGCAATTTGGCCAGTTCCCGGTATAATATTTCTCTCTCTTTTTCCACCAAAGCTCTGCTCTTTTTGACTTGCTGGCGGTCATCCAGGCTCGCTTCGGCAGCTGCCTGCGCCAGGGAATTTACATTGAACGGCGGCCGGATTCGTTCCATGTAGGAAATAGTTTCCGCGCCGGCCAACCCATAACCTACACGTAATCCTGCCAAAGCATAGATTTTGGAAAAAGTTCGCAGGATAATCACATTCCATCCCTGCTGTAGATAGGTGAGTGTCTGGGGATAATCTTTTTGGATAACATATTCATAATAGGCTTCGTCAAAAACAACGATAATATCTGGTCTTAACTCATGGAAAAACTCTTCCACTTCCCGGCTGGTGACATAGGTACCTGTGGGATTATTTGGATTGGCAATAAAGATTATCTTGGTCTGAGGGGTAACCGCTGCTTTCATTCCAGCCAAGTCATGTTTATAATCCTTGCCGGGAACCGCTATTACCCGGCAATTCATCAAATCACCGGCCATTTTATAACGGATAAACCCGTCGGCAGAAACAATGATCTCATCTTCGGGATTTAAAAAAGTTTTTCCGATGATCTCAATTAACTCATCAGAGCCATTACCTAAAATTACGTTAGAAGGCCGTAAATCCAGTTTTCCGGCTATTTTATATTTCAAGAGCATTCCACTGTCTGGATAAAGAAAAACGTTATTTAACCCCTTTTTGAGCGCTTGAATGGCTTTTGGAGATGGCCCCAAAGGATTTTCATTTGAAGCTAATTTAATAACACTCTTCAACCCCAGCCCTCTCTTTACTTCCGCGATCGGTTTTCCCGGAATATAAGCCTGGAACTTCAAAATGTTTTTCCTGACCAGTTTCTCGATCATTTTAGTATCCTAAAAATTAATCGCGATAAATCAGGATCAGCAGGGGCTAACTCAAAACTGTTTTTTCTTATACTCTATACGCTACCCGCTATCCGCTATTTCTACTCTTCCCCAATCGGATACGACCCAAGCACTTTCAGGAACAGGCATTCTCTTTCCAGCTCAGCCAGCGCCTTTTTGATATTCGCGTCTTCCCGGTGACCGATAAGATCAACAAAGAAAACATATTCCCAGGCCTTTTTCTTGGTCGGCCTGGACTCAATTTTTGTCAGATTGATGCCAGCTTCACGGAAGGGGATCAACATATCATACAACGCTCCCACCCGGTCCTTGATTGAAAAAAGGATGGAGGTTTTGTCTTCGTTGCTCTTGGCACTGTCATTCTTGCCGATCACCAAAAATCTGGTGTAATTGTTCGTCAAATCTTCGATCCGCGAGACCAGGATGTTCAGGCTATACATTTCCGCCGCCACGGTGCTGACGATCGCCGCGCTGCGTACATCTGCTGCGGCTAACTGCGCCGCCCGGGCATTTGATTCCACTTCTACGATCTTTATATTAGGCAGTTTCTCTTCCAGATAATTACGACACTGGGCAAGTGTCTGCGGATGAGAATAGAGCTTTTCAATATCGTTCAAGGTATCACGGGAAGCCAAATTATGATAGATCTCGAGCATGATCTCGGCGCAGATCTTCAGGTCCGAATCCATGAACATATCCAAGGTATAATTCACCATACCTTCAGTCGTATTTTCTACTGGCACCACGCCATATTCAGCCCGTTCCTTCTCCACTTCCGCGAACACGTCTCTGATACTCTTGCAGGAAACATATTCAGCCTGCCGTCCGAAATTCTTGATCGCCGCCAAATGGGTAAACGTCGCTTCCGGGCCAAGATAAGCGATAGCTAACTTCTTCTGCAGCAGTAACGAGGTTTTGATGATCTCCCGGAAAATATTTTTCAGCTCGTCAATCGGCAACGGCCCTTTATTCTTTTTGATCAGATTGATCAGAATCTCTTTTTCCCGGTTAGGCGCATAAATATCTTCTTTGCGCAGTTTCTTGGCCTGGCCCACTTGTTGGGCGATCTTTAACCGTTCATTAAGCAGATCCAGTATCTCTACATCCAGCTTATCAATTTTATTTCTCAGTCGTTTTAAATCCATTTTTTACTCTTCTCTTCTCTTCTCTTCTCTTCTCTTTTCCTATACGCTACACGCTATCCGCTATCCTATGATTTATTCAGGTCCTCCAGCATGGGCAGATCACCCAGAGAGGCTAACCCAAAATACTGGAGAAATTCATCGCTCGTGCCGTACAGCAACGGATGCCCGATCACTTCCTTGCGCCCGGTAATACGGACCAGTCTTTTTTCCAGCAGGTTATGAATGACTCCGCCGGAATCAACGCCGCGGATATGCTCCACTTCCGCCCGCGTCAGTGGTTGTTTGTAGGCAATGATGGAAAGTGTTTCCAGCGCGGAATTTGAAAGTTTATATATTTCTTTGTTCTTCGCTGACTTATCCAGCCAGCTGGCAAATTCTTTTTTCGTGCATAGTTGCCAGCCATTAGCAATTTCCACTAATTGTAGCGCGTTGTTTCTATTCTGATAATCAGTCTGGAGAACTGCCAATGCTTCCTGGATCTGTTTTTTATTAAGTCTCTGTCCGCTGAATCCGGCACCGATAATTTCCTGTATTTTGTCCAGTTCCAGCGGATCACTAGTAATAAATAACAAGGCTTCAAGCACTGATTTCAGCTCTACACCTGGCTTCGGTTCAGCCACTGTTTCCGTACTAACTGCTCCTATAATTACTGGTTCACTGTTTGTCGGCTCTACTGGCACATTTTCTTCTATTACTGGCTCACTGCTATTCGCCTTGACTGCTTCTGTAATTACTTCTCCAGCTGCATCAGTCGTCTGGGTAATTTCGTCCTGAAGTATTTCATCCATGCCCATCTCCTTGCACTGTATTTGTTCTGACCCGAACAGTTTTTCGCTTTCCTGACCGCTGTCCGCGGTACTTACTGCACCAGATGTAACTCTTCCTGCACCGTCGCTTGCGCCGCCAGTTCATCAGCCGCTGTCCTGTTTTTGAAGATCCTGATCTTATCGAATAATCTGGTTTGCAGTATCCTGATCTCTTTCATTTTTATCAGTTCCAGCATTGCCAGAAAGGTGACCACCATTTCCATCCGGGTTGATTCCGGCGTAAATATTTCCTCAAAGGTAAGAGACTCTTTTTCCGTTAATTTTTCCCTGATTATGCGTACGCGTTCTTCTATTCTGACTTCTTCCTGGATGATTTCCCGAACCATGGTATTAGAAGCTTTCAGTACATTCTTGAACGCATCCAGCAGGTCAAAGAGGCTGGCCTCAATAATATATTCCTCATCACCTATTCGTTCCATTTTCTGCGCCGGCCTGGTAAACACTTTTTGCTGTTCTATTTCTTTTATTTCCAGGGCTTTAGCCACTTCCTTAAACCGTTTATAATCCAGCAATTGCCGGACTAACTCCTGGTACGGGTCAAGCTCTTCCGGGGCCTCATCTTCTTTTACCGCTACCGGCAGCAGCTTTCGTGATTTTATCTGCAACAAAGTCGCGGCCATCACCAGGAATTCGCCGGCTATCTCCAGATTCAGCATTTTTAACATTTCCAGGTACTGCAGATACTCTTCCGTGATGCGGGATACCGGAATGTTATAAATATCTATTTCTTCTTTTTTAATCAGGTGCAACAACAAGTCCAGTGGCCCTTCAAAAACTTCCAATTTTACTTGATAGGTCACATTAACTCCAATTCGCAAATAGCGTATAGCGCATGGCGTATAGCAAAAACAAAACTTCCGGCTATAAGCCATATGCCATAAGCGCCTTATTTTAAACGGACTGCCTTTTTTACTTCATCCATCGTGACTCTGGCCAACTCCTGTGCTTTAGCTGTGCCTTCTTGCAAAATTTTTTCTAGATACGGCACATCTTTTTCAAACACTTTTCTTTTTTCCTGGATCGGACCCAGGAATTTTAGTATGTTTTCTAACAATATTTTTTTACACTCCACGCAACCGCGCTGGCCTCCCTGGCATTTCTCTTTTATCTCTGCCAACTGGCTGGGTGAAAATATCTTGTGGTAGGAAAACACCGAGCAGATATCCGGCTGCCCCACATCAGTCGGCCGCAGACGCTGCGGGTCAGTCACCATAGCCATGATTTTGCGTTTGATCTCACCCTCACCGTCAGCGATACAAATGGCATTATTATAACTCTTGCTCATTTTCCGGCCGTCAGTACCCAGCAACCTCGGCACATCAGTCAGCAACGCCTGCGGTTCAGGCAGGATGTTGCCGAAAAACTGGTCAAAGCGGCGCACGATCTCTCTAGTCAACTCCAAATGCGGCAGTTGGTCTTCGCCGATGGGCACTACTTCGGCTTTGTACATCGTGATATCAGCTGCCTGCAATACCGGATAACCTAAAAATCCATACGTTGACAGGTCTTTTCCTTTGATCTCATGCATCTGCTCTTTATAGGTCGGACAACGCTCCAGCCAAGACACTGGAGTGATCATGGAAAGTATTAAATGAAGTTCGCTGTGTTCCGGGATACGGGACTGTACCAATATTGTCGATTTCGCCGGGTCAATACCGCAAGCCAGCCAGTCGATCACCATCTCGCAGATGTTTTCCTGCATTTTATTGGTATCTTCATATTCGCTGGTGAGCGCGTGCAAGTCTGCCACCATATAATAGCACTGGTATTCATCCTGCAGCCGCACCCAGTTCTTTAGCGCTCCCAGGATATGGCCAATATGCAGCTTGCCCGTCGGTCGCATCCCGCTTAAGATGCGTTTTTTCACCCGGTTAGACCTCCTCAAGTTAGACTCCACTTCGTTCCGCTAACTGATTGCACAAATTATTACGGAGATTATCCTCCCTAGTCCCGACTTTTCGGGACTGGCAGGGGGGACAGGCCTAGATTTTTATCAGCGACTAGGCTGGTAATCGGTGTAATCTTTTGGAAATCCGTGTAATCATGATTAGGCACACAATTCCTAAGCATCAAAATAGGCACAAAGTTAAAAAAATGCAGGAAGTTCAAGGTTAGGACTCCCCCCGGTTTTGCGCCGCAAATCTAAACAGGGGGACAAGCCGAAAGCACAGAGTAAAAAATTAGAATTTTATTTAGTTTTGTGCCTTTTTTGCTTTAAAACTTTATGCCTTGTTTCTCCCTTTGTGCCTGTTTTCATTTAAAAAACCCCTGGTGGCAACAACAGAGAAGCCACCCCATAAGCCAGAGGGAAAAGGATCTTGCTAAAAAATCCGAGAAACATTAACCCAAAAATCAGGATCATACCGTATCTCTGCATAGTTGTCTCATAAGTATAAGCCAGACGCGCCGGCAAAAAGCCGGCCAGCACATGAGAACCATCCAGCGGCGGCACAGGCACCAGGTTAAAAAAAGCAAACACCAGGTTCACTACTACCATAATGACTAAAACTCCACCGGCTATACCAGGAGCCTTGCCGCAGGCCAGTATAATACGCAAAATCCCGGCGCTAACGAGCGCAGTCACAATATTTGCTCCAGGCCCAGCCAATCCCACTTTTACCGTATCCCAACGGGGATTGCGGAAATTATTGGGATTGATCGGCACTGGTTTGGCCCAGCCAAAAACAAACGGCGACCGGGTTATGATCAGTAACAGCGGCAAGATGATCGTGCCAAACATATCAATATGGGCGATTGGATTCAAGGTAAGTCTGCCCAGGTACCTGGCTGTAGAATCGCCGCACCTTTCAGCCATCTTCCCGTGAGCATACTCGTGGATTACCAGGCAGAAAAGAAAAATCGGTATATATATTATTATATTTTCCATAGCAACCTTTATATCAATTTTTCGGATAATTGTCAACGACAAATTGTATTTCTTGTTCCCTAGTTTTGACCGTGCCCTCCAAACGCGCGCGTAGCACGTCCTTCAGGATGTCCCGGTACTGCGGTCCCGGAGTATAGCCTAATTTCTGCAGATCGTCTCCGCCAATGGCCAGCTTCAGCTTGCTTAGTTTATTCAAGAAATCAGCAGTCCTCTTCCGGAACAACACACTGCCGGTCCTGGCCATCTGGTAAAGCAGCACTTCTACCGGGGTGGATACAAAATACTCATACCTGACCAGCGGCGCCAAATTCACCTCAGCGCTGATCTGCTCCAGTATTTCCGGCGCCTGTGATTTGGCCTTGAGCATCACCAGGGCTTCTTCTTTCATAAACCTGAACCGGTTAATGACTCCCCTGGTCTCAACTAGAGACAGGTCATCGATCAAGATCAAGAAGTATACCAGCCACTTATCGATCGGACTGTCTGCCAACGGTAAAGTGAAGAGAAAAAGATTATCCTCCATGGAGCGAAACATATTTTCTATCTTCTTTGATACTTTTATCTGCGGGTGGATATAGCGCAACAGATCAAAGTGAGCCAGGCGTTTCGTAGCCAGCCAGGGATTATCCTCTCCCAAGAGCAGGATTATCTCTTCCCGCAAACGCTCATCAGTCAATCTGGTAAACAGGTCATGGTTGATGGCGTTACGGATAAATTTATCCGTATCACGGTCAATCTTGAAATGATATCTCTGCTCAAAGCGGATAGCCCGGAAAATCCTGGTCGGATCTTCCACAAAGCTCAGATTATACAGAACTTTCACCTTTTTTTTCTTTAAATCTTTCCAGCCGCCAAAATAATCCAGAAGCTGGCCAAATTCATCAGCCTTCAGTTTTATGGCCATCGCGTTGATCGTGAAATCCCGGCGGTACAGATCTTCTTTAATGGAAGAGGATTCTACTTTCGGCAACGCCGCCGGGAACTCATAAAACTCTTTCCTGGCAGTAGCAATATCTATTTTAAGATCATCCGGCAAAGTGACTATAGCCGTGCCGAACCGTTCATGGGTCTTCACCGCGCCGCCTAGTTTTTTAGCCAGGATATGGGCAAATTCTATACCACTGCCTTCGAGGACTATATCTAGATCCAGGTTTTCCACGCCGAGCAACAAGTCGCGCACAAAACCGCCGACCACATAAGCTTGGTACTTTTTCTGGTCAGCTATTTCGCCGATTTGTTTTAATAATTCCAGCAACCGCTTGGGCAAAGCTGTAGCCATCAATTGCTTTATCTTTTTGATCTTCACGGTACTTTTCACTGGTATCCTGTCCTTATAGCCGCACATTCCGCGGTGATGCATCATCGCCACCAAGTCAGAGCGGCTAACCATCCCTACTATTTTGTTACGCTGCAGGACCGGCAGATGACCGATATCATGCTCCAGCATTATATCATGTATCTTATCCAATGAAGTGTCGCCTTTAATAGTTACCACCTGCGTAGTCATATAGTCTTTTACCGGCATGGCGCCAAACCCGTGATGAATCGCCTTATCCACATCATATTGGGTAATAATGCCGGTCAGCTTTTTCCCGTTCATCACGGGCAGGCAATTATTGCTGTAGCGTATCATTATCTTGCGCGCTTCTTCGATCGTAGTTTCTTCAATAATGGTCTTCACGGGGCTGGCCATTATCTCTGCTGCTGCCGGCGCTACCTTCACTTTTTCTTTCAGGGTGGCTTTTAATTCTTCTAGCACTTGTTCTATAGTCTCATTTTTTACGCTCGCGCTGGCGGCCCAGCGGTGACCGCTGCCGCTGAATTTCTGCATTATTTCTCCTACATTCACTTCTTCGATCCGGCTGCGGGCCGTGATATAGACTTTATTCTTTACTTCTGCCAGCACGAACAAGACGTTTAAATTTTCCAGATCCCTTATTTTATGCGCCACCACTGCCAGCTCCGGGCAATATTTATCCAGCACGATAGCAGCGATTACTATCTTCACGTTGCTGATATAATAGACTTTAGCTGAATGTACCAGCTTGTCCAACAGCTTTAGCTGAGACTTGTTCAGTTCAGGATTGATGAAATCAGTGACTGCCTTCAGGTCGGCCCCATGACCTAACAAAAATCCAGCCATTTCCAGGTCCTTAGCGTGGGTCTCATTAAAACTCAGGAACCCGGTGTCTTCGTAAATCCCCAACGCCATCAAAGTTGCTTCTTCCGCAGTCAGCGGCAGGTTTTTTTCTTTGATCATTTCCACCAGGCAGGTCACGGTAGCCCCGATTTCATGGGCCTCGTCAATTTCACCTTTGATATCGCTGGTAGTCCGTGGATGGTGGTCATAAATATGTACGACCAGGCCCTTATTCTCCAGTACTTTTTTGATCCGTCCCAAACGACTCGCCTGCCTGGTATCCACGATAATCAACCGGGAAACTTTGTCCAGGTTGATGTCTCTTTCCTTACGGAGCTTGAGCAGGTAGCGGTTCATGGTCAGGAAATTCTTGACGCTGCGTTCCGGGATTCCCGGCAATACTACTTCCGCCTGGGGATAAAGTTTCTTCGCCGCCAGGCCGCTTGCCAACGCATCAAAATCCGCAGTCATATGAGTGACTATAAGATCCATTATCTATCCACCATCAACTTATACTTCCGCGGTCCCAGCTCCACCAGCTTTCCGCTTTCCAGCCACTTTCTATTCCGCAAGATTATCATCTCCAGCAAAAGGTCTAAATCTTCTTGCCTACGTTCTCTTCTACCTGGCAGTCTCCCGGGCTCTAAACTGCCGAAGTTCGCGTAATACCTCTTTTTTAATTCTTTCTGAAATTCCTCATATTTATATTTTCTCATTTTTTAAGTTTCTCCAAAACTTCTTTTACCTTTTCCTCTTTCGCCTTCTGCGCCAAATAATCCCAATCAATTTTATCCATATTTAACTTGATCATGCGCCTCGCCCACTCGCCATCATCCTTGGATTTCCAATGCACAAAAGCATTAAGCCGGTCTATTATAATATCTTCTATCCCTTCGAGATATACTTTCAATCCCTTGATCTCAATTTCCGCTATCTTCTCCATCGAACCATGGAGCGCGTTAGCCGGTGATTCTATCACGATATCATATTCCTCGCTCATCCAATGTCTGCCTTTTTTAACGAATCCCCAGCCCGCTAGTATTTCTCCAAGTTTCTGGTAGTCCACAACCACTACATCTATATCCGCGGTCGTGTAATTACCTCTCGTATAGAACTCTACCGCATGGCCGCCTACCACTATGGGCCTGCTGTTATATTTAGTTAATTCTTTGGTCAGCAGTCCCACAAAAAGTAATCTCTTTGCGAAAGTATCCGGCAGGCTTTTCAAAGTATTCAAACCTACCGCTTCATATGGCTTCCCGTTATCTCTCACTGGCCCCGTCAGCCAAGCGTCTATCTCGCCCTTCACAAAGCGGTACTGTCCGCCAATACGGGCGAAAGGGATACTTCTATCCTTCACCAAGTTATATAGTTTCTTCTGGCTAAATGAAAGATACTTTGCCACTTCTTTCAAGTCCATTATTTCTTTAGACATAATTTTTGCTCCTGATTACTATATTTACAATACAATAATACTTAATCCTGCTCCGTTTGTCAAGTAAATAATGGTATTTAATGGTATTTAATGGAATATGTTGATTTAGATTATAGTAGGCAATCAAACAGGAAAACGAAAGAAGGCGCTAATCATCCGGACAGGGACAAACAATTTGCATACATAAATAATGAAGTGAAGAAGTTTCAGGGGAAGAAGTGGGCGGTAATATCAGTAGCTACCAAGAAAAAGGCAATTATAAAAACTGGGGTCGAGAATATAGCAAGAAGGGTAACCCGCAAAAAGTTACAAGTATAGGATTGAAATTCCTATACTTAAATTTAAGTATAGGAATTTCAATCCTATACTTGATTACACGGATTTCCAAAAGATTACACCGATTACCAGCCTAGTCGCTGATAAAAATCTGTGTAATCTTCGTAATAATCGGTGTAATCAGTTAGCGGAACGAAGTGGAGC